>NC_007617.1 GCF_000196355.1 Nitrosospira multiformis ATCC 25196 | reverse complement strand
AGACGTTTTTGGTAGAGGTTCTAGAGCAGCTACCGCTACCCGATCAGCAGCGGTAGCACGTTATTGAGTTGGGTTAAGCACACTCATACAGGGAAAGAAGATTGTTCGGCTGCTCTCCATCAGCTTCTGTTTTTAGATACTTATTACCATATCGGCTAATGCCAATAATTACATTCACGATCTGGCCACGTACTGATACGTAAAAGCTCCATTTTCCATCCTCAATCCCCCGAATTGCATCTTGCTGGCTTAATTTCCAATTTGTCCCATCTGCATTCACTCCCCCAATCGCTCGAATACGTTCGTGAGGATTAGGACGGTCAGTTTTATTAATGCACTTCACTTCATGCTTAGTTGCCATTTTATATCTCCTATATGAATGACCGGGGTAGAGGTGCGACCATCGCAAAACCGCTAATCCGCCGATACGCTTATTAGCGTATCACAGTACGTGTAAGCTCTGCAATAGATTTGCGAGCAATTAATTAAAACAGGGATGGCGTAGAAACAGACTCAGTCAATAGACCGAGCTTTATAAGGCGTACGCGGGCTGCGTCTTCCGATACCTGGAAAGAACTGATAACGCTAGCAATCAGGTCCTGACCGTGATACGTTCGGGTTGAAACCGCACTATATAAACCACGCTGTTCGACAAACGAACGGCATAGCCCTACTACGGCCGTTTTAGGCATCAGAATCGCTCCGCAAACATAACCGGCCTGCCACTCCATCCAGTCCGTATGGGTCGCGTCGATCATCGTGTCGCGCTTGCAGATGATCTTATCGCGATTAGGTTGCCGCCGAAGCAAGTCCGCCTGCAGAGGCTCCATTTCCCAGAGGTAAGCATGAAAGTGGACATGGCCATATTCATGGGTCAAGGTTGTTCGCAATCGGTTCTCCCGGCGCTCATCCTCAGTCAGCTCTGCCGCGATCCGGACTATTGGTTTACGGCCAGGATAGAACTCTGTAACTCCCTCCACTTCCGCACCGTAAATTGAAAGGTCGGCGTATACATCAAGATCATCCGCATCCCGCTCGATCAATTTTTTCAGATCTTCTGTTTCGACCGGATAGCGAACATTACCGTAGAGACTTTTGAGAAAGCCCGTGATGATGGATTCGCATTCGCGATCCAGTTCCTCGGGTTTATAGTGGGGACGCTGCTGAAAACGACCAGTCAGGTCGCGTATGTAAGCAACCATGAAATTATTATTTTTTATTGGGTTTACGGAAGGCCATGAAAGCGGCTTTCACATCATCTTGGGAAAGATTCCGCTGCCTGATTTCCTCGGGTAATTTACCAGAGAGGTAGTGCAGGTAATCCGCATCTATCTGGAGAACCTTTGCGAACTGCTGGATTAAATGATCGGATGTGGGGCTCCGGCGGTCGCGTTCGATATCATTGAGATATTGGGGAGAGATGGGCTGTCCATCTTCTTCCCGTAGGATACGGGCCGCCAGCTCCTTCTGGCTCATCGATAGCTTCTTGCGCGCTTCCGCAATGTAGCTACCAAAAGTAACATGGTCTTGTCGTATCGTAGTCATAATAATTTCCGCTCCTCCGCTTATTAGCGTATACCACTATAGACACTTTCGTCAATTTGAGTAGCAGAGTTCGAAAGCGGGGCTGACACAACCAGCACCAGCAGGAGGTAGGGCGCGGTCTTTACAAACGGTAGTCTTATATCCCTGCTTTGCACATGCTCTAGATTTGTGTAGTGAAGGGAAGACTTTTTGCAATGCCCGTTACTATAAACGAAACGATAAATAACAAGCAAAATAAAGCCAAAAAACCTATAAATAAGACTATCAGGGTATGAATTTAAAAGGAAATATAAGAATTGAATCCTTCAGAAGGATATTGCTAATTTAATTTTAATGGGGGTCGCAAGAAAGAATTTTTACGAAAAAAGTGATGCGGGTCGATGATGGATCGGAATTCACAATCTGCACTGTTGCTAATTCCAAGAAGACTGATTAATCCCTCTCTCTATAATTGAGGTTCTAATAATGAAAATAGGTCTAATTATCTGCTTAGTTCCGCTTTTGTCTACAGGATGCGCATTTTTGGATCGACAAGAACGACGCATTAACTATACGGAAGCCCTCGATTCTAACAATACGCCGGGCGGTAATCCATCTCTAATCACAGATGCTAAACAACGTGCCATCATTAACACAAAAGCAGATGTCGGCATTAGGAGATCTAGCGGTAAAAGTGATGGTTCAAGTGATACCTCTTCAGCCAACACCGATCATGTAATTAAAAATCACCCTACCCGTATCATTTGTGCCGAACCTAGTCCTGACGTTGCTCAAGCAATATCAGCTGCCTTCACTGCTGCTGCAAAGGTTGACATAAAGGCCTCGGAAATAAAGAACATTAGCGGATCGGGATCAGTTGGATCGTCCTACGCATCAAGCATCGCCCAATTGGGAGCGCGACTATCGACGGTGCAATTGCTGCGGGACAAAATGTATCGCGCTTGCGAAGCCTTCCAAAACGGTGCCATTAGTGACACGAGCTATACGCTCATGCTAGCGCGTTTCGACAAGACAATGGCTAGCATGTTGGCCTCTGAAATTGCTGCTGGAGCATTTGGGCAAAAACTTGCTGCTCTAGGTAGCAGCGCCTCCACAAAAGGCACGGATCCAAAGAAACTAGATGAAGCACGTGTTGCAGTTAAGGACGCATCACAGCAACTGCAAGAGGCGGTCGAGCTACCAGAAACCGATGATCAAGCTAAGGTGATGTGCCCCCGGTAGTAGTGCCAGGGGCGTTCTAGCAAAGTTCAGTTATAAATTAGCTTCCATTTCTTTCACAGCCGTTTATTTCTTCTTGCCTGCGGCAGTTGGCTGCAAATTCTGCCGGGGTTAGGTAATTTAGTGCACTGTGCGGTCGATGCTCGTTGTAGTCGCGCCGCCAGGCTGATATCCGAATCCGTGCCTCAGCCAGGCTGGTAAACCAGTGATCGTTCAGGCACTCATCCCGAAACCGACCGTTGAAGCTCTCAATATATGCATTTTGCGTCGGCTTGCCCGCCTCAATCAATTTGAGCTGGACACCATGCTTATAAGCCCACTGATCCAGTGCCTTGCTGGTGAACTCCGGTCCCTGATCGGTGCGAATGGCCAAGGGCAACCCACGAAACTGTGAAGCTTGCTCCAATACGCGCACGACATGTTGTCCCGAAATGCCATGTTCAGCTACCAGATCAATGGATTCCTTGGTGAAGTCATCAACGATGGTCAATACCTTGATGCGTCTGCCATTCGCCAGTGCATCACAGATGAAATCCATTGACCATACCTCGTTGGGCTGGCTTGGCAATGCCAATTGCTCACGTTCAACTGCTACGCCCCCTCGCCTGCGTCGGCGCTTTACTGCCAACCCGGCAGCCTGGTAAAGGCGAAAGATGCGTTTGTGATTGGCTTCAACACCCTCACGCCGCAGCAGGGCATGAATGCGTCGATAACCAAAACGACGGCGTTCAGAGGCCAACTCAACCATTCGACCTTGCAGTTGCTCATTCTCCAGCCGCACCTTGGACATGTAGTGCAATACCGTACGTGATATATCCACAAGCAGGCAGGCACGGCGTTCGGAAACGTTCGTCTGCTCAAGCATCGCCATTACTGCCTCACGCCTGGCCTGTGGAGTTAATGCTTTCGGCCCAAAGCAACCTTCAAGGCTTGAGCATCAAGAAGCGACTCGGCTAAAAGCTTCTTGAGCTGAGCATTCTCTGCTTCAAGATCTCGCAACCGCCTGGCATCCGATACTGTCATCCCACCAAACCTGGCACGCCAGGTGTAAAACGACGCATCGGAAAAACCATGCTGGCGGCACAATTCCCTGACCGGAATGCCTCCATCTGCCTGCTTCAGAAATCCAATAATTTGTTCATCCGTAAATCGCTTCTTCACGTCCGTTCTCCTCTCGAAAAACGAACTTTACTAGATTCCAGATGGCACGTTTTATGGGGAGCACATCAAAGGAGAAAAAAAAGAAAGCTATTTCAACTGCTGGCAAAAAGCTCGATGAAGTTGTAACTAATCTAGTATTGCTTGAGTTCCAATCTTCAGTTACGACAGCTCAGTCTGGGCCGGTTGCAGGTGACTCACTTGGCTTAATTCAGAATGGAGATTCCACCCTCTCCCCGGAAGTGGTAGCTCAAATTCATGCTAATTTTCTTGACGATGACGCCTCGGGAACCCTTATTGATGCCTGCGTTGTAGCGCTAGATCGGAACAGAACGGGTGGAGCTCCAGATGAGGAGCTCGCTAAGCTAATAAGCAAAACCCGCGCTAAGGTACTCGACCAGATAGCTGAAGTAGAAAGGAATAGGAACCAGCGCAGTAATCAAACCAGTAATCAAACCGAGCTTGCATCGGCCAAGAAACAGCTTGAGTACTTGGTAAGCTTACAACCCCCTTCTTTGGGGAGTATATGTGCATCTATGCTCAAAAATGACGATCTCCAAAACAACTTTCTATTAAAGCTGCAGGAGCATAAATTGCATGGCCGCATTATGAGAGCTAAGCTTCTAACTAAGCAGACTCTTTTAAGAAATTGCTTTGAGTCAACGAAAGATATTGAAGACAAACTTGTGCGGATAGACAAGTATATGGTTTGTGTTTCGAAGGAATTAAAGTGATGTGTCCCATAGTAGCGACCCGAATCAGAATCAGTGCCGCTCTAAAATGGAAAATTTTGCTGTCGGACATGCATTTTTCTTACTTTGCCTATTCTTTCATCTATAAATAAAAATAAAACCATTGAATTAACGGGAGTTAATGCCAAATGAACAGGGATATTCAACAACTTGATAGAATCCGAGCACTCGTAGAGGAATCTCCTATTGACGCTCAAGAAAAAAAGCCAATTCTTGAGAAGATTGAGGAGCTTAAATCCCCTCTAGAAACCGATAAATGGATATATAGGATAGTCGTAAGCGCATTGAGCGCTGCCATAATCCTCATTTTTCCTCTCGCAATGTTTGCTTCAGAAGAATTCATAAAGCTTCTGCTTCCCCTATCAACAGCAGCTGTCGGCGGTCTAGTGGGCTTATTAGCACCATCCCCTGGAAGACAATAACAATTGGAGAATAAGATGAACCAGCGTTTTGGCTGCACCAGTGCAGGTTGTACTGGAAAAGAGGAGTCTTTTGATCCAATGGAAGCTCACAGAAGATTGGCTGATAAATTTAATGCTCTAGGAAGCCTTTTGACTTCCTATATGAACGAAGCCCCCTTAGATCGAGCCCTTAGAAATAATCATGCTATTCAGCTGGCTCTGGCAACTGCACGTATTATCGGTGGTACACCTGTAAGCAAAGGAGAATATAAAGATTGTTGTCTTATAGGAGAGTCACTGCCAAACGGAATAGTTCAATGGAACTGTACCGGGGTACTCGTACATCCCCAAATCGTTCTTACAGCTGCCCATTGTCATCAACCACCAAGAGTTACGGCTTCAGTTGTTGCTTTGTCATGCGAAAGCATGAACCATTTAAAAGATGCAGAAGTAATCCCTGCAAAAATTAGTGTTGCCCATCCAAAGTATCTTCAAACAGGGCTTCATGATATATCAGTAATAATCCTAAAAAAACCTGCCACAACTCCCCCCTGTCCTTTAGCTACTACCAATGAATTGAAATCCTCTCAACAACTTTCACTAGTAGGTTTTGGAAACTCAGATGTCTATAGCACGAGAGGATTTGGGGAAAAAAGGCATGTGCAAGTAGACATAATTGGCATTAGAAAAGATCCTAATGATGATTTAGACGCTCTCGAAATCAAGTATGGATTTGAATCTGATGTTGAAATCCTTGCTGGAGGCCTTGGTTTCGATAGTTGTAATGGGGATAGTGGCGGTCCCGCCTATATAGACCTAGGCCCTCAAAGGAAAGTTGCTGCCCTCACCTCTAGGGCGTTTCGTGGTGCTAGTAAGCCATGTGGAGATGGTGGGATTTATACCCGCACAGATGTAGAGCTCGATTTTATTAGTCATGTTGCTGGTTCTTACAGCATTTCTCTTAACTGATACTGAATCTCCCCCAGTTTAACGCGCTGTAGTCGTTCAGCAACTTCCATGATTTTATCATGCTCAAAGCTCCCATCCCTGACCCCTATTCCTGCTTTTCCCCTGACTCATTTCCTGCACCAGTCCCTCCACAGCTTTCGGCCCCTGCTGCCTGAAATACTCCCGCATCCTTTCCAGCTCCCGCGCCCGTTCGTCCTTTGGAAGGGTATTGAACCGGTCTATCGCTTCACGTGCGCTCTCCGGCAGCGCTTTCCACTGTGTGCCGGTGTCGCTGTAACTGGGAACTTTCAGTGCACGGCTGATGGCGTGGCTCTTGAACTCTGATATGGCCCAGTCTAGTTTCTTTGCTTGCCGCAGCACCTCCAACTCCTGGTTAGCCTTCTGCTGCCAGATGCGCTCAAGCTTGGCCACCTGCTCGCGCACTGGCTTCTGTTCGATCTCCATGCGCTGTCCGATGTCGGCGGCAATATCCTCGGCCCGCCTTCTCGCATCGTCGACCCCGGGCTTAAGATCCTCAGCCCGCAACCGGGCTTCTTCCCTGGTCTGCTCGCGCTCGATGAGGTAACTGGATGGGATCAGTCCCAGGTCGTGCGTCCTGGCCCGTAGCGGATGGGCTCTGCGCCAGTCGTGCATTTGCAGCGTGGCCCGCTGCATCTTTTCCTGCGCCTGCCGCATCTGATACGACAGGGAGGCATGGATCTTTCGCGCAGCCATCACCTCCGGGTGACGATCAACCGCGGCTTTGATTGATAGCGGCCGCAGCCGCTCGATCTCGGCTTTGAGCTCGCGGCTCGTCATGCGCTCGATGCGCAGCCTCTCCGCCTGGCTCCGCTCCTCCCGATCCCGTATCCGTCGCTCCCGCTCAGCTTCCAGGCTGATGACTTCGGCCTTCGCATCGGGTACCGCCTGCTGCATATGCTCATGGGCTTGCACGAGCGCCGCCCGCGCCTGGCGGAATTCGATGATGTTCCCTCGCCCTTCCCCCCGCCACTGGCTCGGCAGCTGCTTCTTCTCAGGAAGAAGACCTGTACCGCGCTCTGCATGGCTGCGCATGTCGATGCGCGCGCTGTGCCCCAGCTGCTCAAGATGGGTATTGGCCATCTCCTGCCAGCGGGCCCTCAATTCCTTCAGATCCGCTGCGCGCTCGGCCCGGCTCAGGGTCTGGCCCGCACGCGGCCCATAGCCCTTGCGCGCCCCGCCCTTCTCCGGATTCCTGGCGTTGTAGCGCTTGAAGTACTGTTCCGGGTCGCGCTCAATGCCATCCACCTGTCGCTCGGAGAACATGAGGTGGACGTGCGGCTGCGCTTGGCCATCCGCTGCGATAGGGGTGTGGATGGCCCACTGGTACGCGTGACGGCCTCCGATCTCCTGGGCGACGAATGCCCGCACCAGCGCTGCCCGCTGCCCGGCATCGAGTTCCCTTGGCAGGGCAATCTCCATCTCCCGGTAGGTGGTACCGTTGCTGCGCTCATAAGCATCCGCCATCTGCCAGAAAAGCAGCGGATCATGTTGCGCCCAGGCCGGCAGGTTGCCCGCTTCAACCGCTTCGAGCCTCTCGCCCCGGGAAAGATGCCGGGCATGCTGCCCCGCGCGCACGATGTAGGCAGCATGCGGGCACGCTCGGCCCGCTTTCCCCACTTTCATGCTCAGGCGCGCGATTGCCATGCCGGGTGTTCTCCATTGTTTGTTTGGCCGCGAAGCGGCCTGATCTTTGCTTTTCTTGTTCGCGTGTTTCTATGGATGAGGGTCTTACCATCCAAAGAAACAACTAAGCGCGCCTTGTGTATTACAAGGATACTTCAGTCTGTGCCTGCTGCCAAGTTTTCCGCTACAATCGACTGGTTCTCAACAATGAGGAGGCCCCATGCAGGACGAATGGCTCAAGGGACGGCTGGCTTACTTGCGGGGACTCAAACACCCCACTGACCACCAGCGGCTATTGCTGCTGCTGGCAGACAAGCCGGACAGGACGCCAGAGGATGAACGCAAACTTCTGGCACTCGTGCGCGCGGAAAAAGCAGCGGAACGTGCACAGAAGGCACGGGCCAATGCCGCCAGGATCGTGAATGCGGAAAAGCTCGCAACACGAAAAGCACGCGACCGCGAGCTCTATAACGCCGCAGGCCTGATGATCCTGGCAGGCCTGGTGGATTCAAAAACCGGTATGCCGCTCCTGGATCGGGGAGAGCTCCTGGGCGCGCTCATGGAACTCTCCAGGGTAGCCCCTGAGGATGAGCGCAAAGCACAGTGGAAGCGCAAGGGCGATGCCCTGCTGGCAGAAAAAATGAAGGGTTGACGGTCAGCAGGAGTGCTCAAGCCCTGTCAGCGCCAAATTCCTGATCAAGGGAGGGTGCTGGATAACCCGTCAACTTTTTAACAGAAATATATCGAGCACTTCTGAAAAATATCGGTTACTTCAAAAAAATATCGAAACATTCCAAAAAGAATATCGGGTGCTGCAAATAAATACAGGGTTCATGCAGGAATTTTCTGGTTTGTTGCAATTGCTGCGCAAGTACCTGGGGCGCTGCCCCACGCCCCGCGTTCGCCACGGGGCAGGGGTGCAGGGAGACCTGCGGTCAAACCCTCCCTGCACCCCTGGTCTTAGCGTGTGTCGCTTCAGGCAGCCTCAAGGCCATGCCCTCTCGGGGGGCTTGGCACCCGCCTTGACCCTGCCTTGAAGGCGAAAACAGCTGTTCCAGGAAAGTGTCTTTCACAAAAAGGCTTTTAAAGCCCTTTGGAGCGTTTAATAGGAAAAGAGATAGATTTCCTTCAGCTTGAGGTAGAAATGCGCTCCACAGCCTTGAGAACGCATCTGAAGGGTATTTCTGCATGAATCCCAGCTCCACCTTGCCCCTTCCTCCTGAAGACAGGTTTTGAGGACGTGCAAGGGATAGCTGAATGGACAAAGGGCAATTTCCACAGAAACCCGGCTGAAGCTCCCAGCCTGCTTGCAGGCTGGGGCTGATTTGTCCGGGTCCTGGTGCCCATGAGGGTGAGCCGTAAGGCTCAGGTCAGCTGCTAAGGAACTATGGCAGCTGAGCCACCTGGATTGCCCTCATGCTCTGCTTAAGGTTCGGAAGATGGCTTTTGTATCTTTTGAAAAAGATGAGAAACACAAGCGGGCAAAGTACAAAAGGTGAAACTGGAAGGGGGTCTTTTGGCCCCCTTCAGGGGGCGTCGATAAATTCCTTTAAATTGGGAATTTAATTGCTGGAGATGTGTTATCCACAGCTGGAGTGGGGGGCGAGGTGTTAAAGATTTTATAAGTTAAAAAACGCGCGCGTGTTACGGTAGGAAATATACCTATTAAGTGACTGTAAAGTATAGTGCTTTGCGAATAGAGTGTCAGCGATATAACGAGTCACGCGTCAGCGATATAACGAGTCAATCCACAGGAAAGTGTCAGCGATATAACGAGTCAATCCACAATGTCAGCGATATAACGAATTAAGCGTCAGCGACATAAATAAGAAGAGATGAGCTTCTGTTGATTTTTAACGTAGAAAGTAACTTGATCTGCTTCCCGCTCGTAGATCAAGTGGTATTCAGGCAGTGTATGAGCATTACTGATCTCCTGTACCTGATTTCGGAAGGCGCGGATGTGACTCTGCGCCCCACACTTCTCCCGTAGTAATTCAAGTCCGATTTTCCAGCTTGACTGCTTGCTGCCACAGTGCTTTCTGGCTAACTCGTATAAACGCCTCTCCAAGGGTTTGCGTAACCGAAAATAGTCAGGATGGATCGTTAGCACTTCGTGTGCGTGGATTGCGTTATAAAGCCACTTGGATAAGGTGATTTCAACAGCAATCATGCGTTCATCACTTGACGAACGCTCAATGATTGCCCAAGAATCGAGAATGCCAAATGCTTCTTTAACGCGCTTGTTACCAGTCTTGATGTCGGTTTTAATCGTTGTTCCCTTGAGTCTATCCAGTGCTCGTTCAAGTCGTTGATATTCCACCCCCCCTGTAGGTTTGTTGGTTGCCACGAGATAATTATGTACGGTAAAACGCACGGCCCGACTTTGGGTGTCTGGCCGCTCACGATTCAGGGCTTCCGTCATTTGCGAGGTAACAAAGATCAAAATATCCTTGTCATGCTGGGTAGCTCGCCCATATTTGACCGAAGGCGATACCTCGATGTGCTTTGTACCGTCTTTACTTGTCCATTCCCAAGGAGTGAGATCTTTCTGAGTCTTAAGTGAAAAAACGGGGGCCTCCATTGTGGCGTGGTCGTCCTTGAGCGAATAGCCGAGGATATCTGCAACAAAGAAATCCTGATTTGTGTAACGAGCTGGCAGTAGCTTGGATCGTTCCCGCTTTTTGCTCCTATCCTCTTCGACTTTTTTGACCTCGCTCTGAATATCGGCCAAGAAACCTAATTCAGGCTGAATGTCGCTAAATAAGTTAGGAGTAGATCTAGTTTCTCCGTGCATGACATAAACTTCCGCGGCAGCCTCTTCCGCAGCAATGATTGCTTGTCTACGTCGTTCTAACGGAGCTGCTTTGTCGATAATTTCATTTCTGCGGCGCTCAAGATCAGGATTGTTCGAGGATCGCTCGGCCATTGCTTGGAGACGTTGATTCGTACGCTCCAGCGCTGCCAATTGCTCCTCGATCTCTACCAATTCCAAGGCATAAGCCATAGTTACTTTGGATTTTGGCCCATCGTTCTTGTCAGATACCATAGTTACTCAGTTAGTGATTAATATGATTGCTCATGCTTGAGTGGAATGTTCTTCTCAATCATAGATGATGCAAATTACCAATCTAGCTGCTAGTTTTTATCTAGCTGCTATCTATCGGCTAGATTTTAATTCATAGTAATCTAGCGCCCTTTCCAAAACTTCAACCAGTTTTATCCCTTCGCGGTCAGCTATAGCCCTGATACGCGCATCCCAGTCTGGGGTAACACGGGTAGCAAATTGGACGGTTCTGTTCGTACGGCGAGCAGTACGACCGTCAATCTTTCCCCCTAGTGCTTTTGAAGACAGGGAAGGCGCCGGTGCAATCTCTGGTGCGTTCAGATTATTGCTGGCTTCATCCAAAGATGGGGGGTCGCCTAAGTTTGAGCGACGTCCTTTTAGCGTCTTGAGTTTCGATACATCAGCCATTAGTCACCCGGTCAATAAGCGATTGAATCAGAGTATCGGCGCGTTCATTCAGTCCTGCAAATCTGGTTTCGGTAATGCTGTGACCTGTGTTTTGTGCTTGCCGGTAAGCTGGTCTATCACGCAAGGTACCGGCTAAGACCGTATATCCAGCTTGTTCCAAGTAGGCTCGTGCCGCCACTTCCTCAGCGGAAGTACCAACTCGATTCAAGGCGAACGCAAGGCGCTCATTCGGGATGCCAGCTTTCGTCAATGCGTGGAATTCACGTACTGCCGGGATTAGATCATCCCGCGACGGGCCTGATGGCTGCACAATCAAATCGGCCGCCTTGGCAATATCAAGTGTGGCTTGACTAGTGCGGGCTGGCCCATCAATGATAAGTAAATCAAAACCTTTTGCAGCTTCAAGCGCTTGTGCAGCGGTGGCAAATGCCTCTACTGATACGATTGGCTCAATCCCTTGGGATAATCGTAGACGATGCCAATCAACTGATGTTCCTTGCTGAGTATCCAAGTCTGCAACTTTTACCCGTAAACCACCTACCGCGACTTCACGCGCTAACGCGCGGGAGAGAGTACTTTTCCCAACCCCACCTTTTTGGGAAACGAATGCAACAATTGCGGCCATAAAAACTCCTATCTAGCAGCTAGAAATAAATATTTTATTCTAGCTGCTAGATATAGTCTAGCTGCTAGAATTTAATTCATTACAAATGAACCAAGCATTCGATTGTAAGGCCCTACACTACGATTACTTTTTATACCTATTTTGGTATAATATGCTATGACTGATGAAGAAGAAAAATCACTCGTCTGGATCGGGAGCAGTAAGAAAGATCTGATGGTGTTTCCGACCAAGGTACGCAAATTTTTCGGTCACGCCCTGGATTTCGCACAGCACGGTGATCGACACGGCGCGGCCAAAGTGCTCAAGGGCTTCAGTGGCGCTGGTGTCTTGGAAGTAGTCGAAGATGATGCGGGTGGGACTTATCGCGCTGTCTATACCGTGAAATTCGAGGAAGCCGTGTTCGTCCTGCACTGCTTCCAGAAGAAGAGCAAGAGCGGAATCACAACGCCGAAGGAGGACATAGATATTATCCGCGCCAGACTGAAGGTGGCCGAGGCACTTGCAAAGGAGCTACGACATGAAAAAGCAAAAGCGCATCGTTGAAGGCATTGAGGCTGAGACCAGTTCCGGCAACATTTTTGCCGATCTGGGCTTGCCGAATGCCGAAAAACTCAAGATCAAGTCTGCCCTGGTGATCGAAATCACCCGAGCTGTGCGTAAACGTGGTCTGACTCAAGAAGAGGCCAGCCGTCGGATGGGCATTCCGCAACCTAAAGTATCTGCGCTACTGCGTGGCGACTTCACCGGTTTGTCCGAGCGTAAGCTGATGGACTGCTTGAATCGCCTGGGGTATGACATCGAAATCAAGGTAAAGCCAACAACCGAGCCAGTCGGGCACTTGACGCTGGCTATCGCTTAAGGACGAGGACCACCTCTGCTGCTGGCCTTGCGTTGCAGCAATCCGGTGCGATGATCACGGTTATCAAATAACTTACTTTCGATTCAATGCACGGTATAAAGTAGCTCGATCCACACTCAGCAGCCCGGCCATGCCGGATACGGTTTCCCGTCCCTCCTGGATCATCTGAGCTGCATGGCTGATCTGCTCCCGGCTCAACTTGTGTGGACGGCCTATATGCTTTCCTCGCCGCCTGGCTGCCTGCATCCCGGCCTTCGAGCGCTCAGATATCAATGAGCGCTCAAATTCCGCCAACGCACCCATGATGTGAAATACCAGCTTACCCCCAGCAGTCGTGGTGTCGATCCCATCCGACAGGCTCTCGAAGCCGGCGCCTTCGTTTCGCAGCTTCTCTATCAGCTCAATCAGAAAACTCAAAGACCGGCCCAGACGGTCCAGCTTCCACACAACCAGCACATCGCCTTTCCCGACTGCGGCAATTGCCTGGGACAGTCCTTCACGCTCGATGGTGGCTCCGCTGACGCCGTGATCGGTAAATACCTGCTCGCATCCCGCCTTGGTTAAAGCGTCCAGCTGCAGGTCAAGATTCTGGTCATCGGTGGAAACCCGCGCATAGCCGATTTTCATGAATTTCTTCCCCCTTTATTTCGCACAACCCTTATGCAACAGCAGAGGCCAAAAAAAACAATGCCTTGCATTGTGTGTTTGAGTGTAGCAAAAGGGACCCATTTTGCCTCACTAACGATAAGTTAGCTACCAGTAATCAGTATTTATAGTAAATACTAAAAAATTAAAAAAACTATTGCGTTTATTATAGGAATAAAATATATTTACTACGTTATTACTTAATTGTTTTAAACAAAATGGAAAATACTTCAGAGGATACTTTCGATAATACAAAAAGAACTTTAATAAGGAGACGTCTGTTCCAGATTGGCGTTGAAACACTAGAGGGTGATGGCTGGACCGTTGAGCGAATTCCAAAAATTGGAAAGGGTAGTGTCAGGCGTATCACGAAAGGCAAGAAAAGCTACATCACTAGCATTCGGACAACCCAAGACACTTGGATTGCCTTTCCTCCGGAGGGTAACAAACAGTGGACCACTCTTTCTGATGTTGACAAGGTAATCGTGATTTCTGTTGATCCTGATAATTCAGAACTCGCGCGAGTTCATATGATTGAAGGTGATGATTTGCGGGAGCGTTTTGATCGGGCTTTCGCCGCGCGTCGTGCAGCAGGTTATTCTCTTCCGATGGGACAAGGGATATGGCTGCCTCTTTATGAGCCTGATGCAGAGAATCCTGTAACTCATGTCGGCGGAGGTGCAGGAATAGGCACCGAAATCGCAAGAGTACCTTTAGAGCAGGTCCAGGTATCAGATAAGCAGTTGACTGCTAGCAAGATCAACGAATTGAACGCTGATGATGAGACTCTTACCATCAGCGAAGCGAAGCGTCGCCTCGCAATGACATTTGGTGTTGATCCATCGAATATAAAAATTACTGTCGAAGGATG
>NC_007616.1 GCF_000196355.1 Nitrosospira multiformis ATCC 25196 | reverse complement strand
CTGGGTTTGAAAGCCTCTCAGACGGGATCGACACAACGACTGCCGGAGGGAAACTGGTTTTTCACATCATGGGCGCTCTGGCCGAGTTCGAGCGGTCATTGATATCGGAGCGTTCAAAGGCAGGGATGCAGGCGGCCAGGCGGCGGGGAAAGCATGTAGGTCGTCCCGGGAAGCTGAGCCAAGAACAGATCAATCATGCAGCGCAGATGGTGCGGGAGGGGCGGGAAACGGTTTCTGGTATGGCAGGGCTATTGAACGTTGATCGAGGCACCCTGCGTCGTGCGCTGAAGGCAAACAAGCTATATAGCTTTTAGGGGTAGCGTCCTCTCCATTATTCTTGCCATGGTTTGTTGCATATTGGACACTCTATATAATCAGTTTGGTGGGCATTGGGTCCATATGCTTTCCGCGACCTCTCGTTATACTGACGCCTGCTCCAATAAATCCATTCGACACATTTTTCGCAAATATTAGCGTCGCAATTTTTGCATTGACATATCGGTTTACGAATATTGCAGTTTTCGCATAAGCCCGCCTTAACGGTGAGAAATCTCGCTACTTTAAGAGTGGTTGCAATGACCGAAAATACGTTCAATTTTTTTTGTCTCTATCATATGAAGAGGCGTATTAAACCGCCTATTAGCATTCCAATTAGAGCAATAACCCAAAGCTCCAAACAGTATTTCAATACCCGCATCTCAAATGGGAGTTTTTTTAAAGCTATTGTTTTAAATGAATTCTTGTCGGTTTCAGATGCCACTCCCTGGGGATTAAATTTAATATACTCTGTCCCTAAGTAGGCTTTGATATGCGCAATCTCGGGATCCTCTTTTCTTGGATAGTGATATAGCTCAATCATGCGGTTAATAATACCGCTGGGTTCAGTTTTTGGCGGAGGGGGCAGATTTTTTGCCATCGAGCCGTGCCATCGAAGGAAATGAGTGCGTGCTACCTCAAGCTCGGCCAGATTTATTTCCAGATCTGATCGGGCAGCTTGCCCTAATGTGAGAAATGGAGAATTGTAAGATCGTTGGGTTCCGATATTGAGAAGACCGTATTTCTTCAAGAATGCCTCGATAGCATCAAACCTGCCATTTATATCTTCATCGTCTAGGATAGCAGGCGGATTACGGCGTGCTATGGTGTCAAGCTTGATGATAAGAGATTTGATTGCGGCGCTTCTTGTTTCGAAATTGTCCTTTTGCTCAGGTTGCGCAGGTTGCTCGGGGGGACGGTTCTTCATGTCAGCGAGCTGTCGGCGCAGGTCCTGTAACTCGTCTAGCTGGTCAAGATAGGACTTGTGCTTATCAGAATCGGCTTCCTGAACGGGGCTCCAGTCCGGGATATCCCATCTGGCCCCTTCTGGTGGAGGGTTATGTGTCATTTTTTGTTTTTTCCGTCAGAAGGAATCGGAAATACGGATCGGCATAGAATGGGGTACGGAATAGCATCATGCCCCCCTGATCTCGAATATGCGTAAGTTGCACCAGGTTCTTTTTGGTGAAGCTCACCAGAACATCTTCGGGGCGCAGGAGCCGTCTTTTCTGTTTGGAAACAGAAAAAGCGTAATTTATCCCGGTTGAAACAGAGGAACCTTCTCCCGCCGTGTTGGAGATATTTCGGCTTTCTGATGTCGAGATGGATCCGCCCCGGGTGTCCGAGATACTTGAGCCAAACGTCATGCCAGAAGAGGCGCTTTGGCCTGCCGAGCCAGATAGGGAGGAGGACTGGCCAAGGGAGCTGCTAACGCCGTAATTTTGTCCCGTAGTTGCGTGCGCAGAGCGTCCCGAGTTCTGGGAAGTTTGTTGACTATTTGTAATAGTTTCCCCGTTATTGGCACCGCTTCCCCAACTTTCGCTTACCCCGCTGCTGGCAGCCTGATTATTGGAAATCCCGCGCCCGGTCGTAATGTTATGGTTTGTGCTATTCGTGCGCGAAAAGGATACAGACCTTCCTGTACTGCTTGACCAGTTATTTCCGGCGGTACTGGTCATCCCTTGGCTGTGCGTTTGCGAGGAGTTTCTGCTCTCCGTCCCGGAAGAGGTTTTGGTAAGCGAGATCGAGGGTATATCTATCTCTTCTTCCCCAATCAATTCCGAAACATATTTAGCGGTAACGAGATCGTTTACTCCGAAAAACTGCTTTATTCCGCAGGAACCGAGAATGGTTTCCCAGGCGTCCGGGTAATTGGTTTTAAGCTGATTCAAATCTTGCACAATTAGCCACAGCCGCAGCCCAAAGCTTCGTGAATATGTGAGGGTGTTAGTAATAGAAGGAATCGGACCGAGCTGAAAAAACTCGTCGATCATCATCAAAACAGGGTGATCTCGTTTTTTATCGAATTCGCTGCGTTCGATGGATTGGATGATGCGGGATATGATCATCCGAAACCATCTTCCTTGACGCGGGATCATGTCTACAGGAAGGCATAGATAGACCGTGAGGGGCCGGTCATTACGTCTCAGCTCCCGCAGCCGGAAGGTTCGAGACGGGTCCGGGTTCGATTGCAGCACGTCCCAAAGTTCCGGGGATTTTACGAAGTCCAGATGTGTGGCCGCTGTAGAAAGTACACTGCCTTTCGTGTTTTCGCCCATTCGCCCGATTTTGGCGGCAGTCTCACGTATCACGCCGCCAAAGTCCGGGGTGTTAAACATTTCTTTCAGGAACAGCCCGAAGGCATCACTTTCGGATCCCATAAAATCTGGATCCTCTTCTTGTTTGCGCCGTACATATGCATCGAAGAGGTCGCTGTCCCCCATAGAAACCGTCTCCCGCAGCTTCATAAGGGTGCGTAAATTAGGCGGATAATGCCGCACCATATAGAGGATGCACGACTGAATGAAATCGAGAGCGTTGTCGTCCCAGAACGGTTCTTTTGCCTTGGGATTGGGAACGACGATCCCGGAGGCAATAACCTGGGCGGCGGTCGTAACAAAGGGATCGTCCGCATCCAGTTCGTCGAAAGGGTTGTAAGTGCCGCGCAGATCCTCGCTTACCTTAGCAGTTCGCGCAGGATCCAGGACGATGACCTTCTGTCCAAGCACGTCGCGACGGAAAGCGGCAGTCATGCTGGCCAGCTCTCCCTTTGGATCCACTACCACTGCGCTCCCAGGAAATTCCAGCAGGTTCGGTACGACTGTCGAAACGCCCTTCCCTGCCCCTGGTCCCGCACAGGTCAGCAGATTCATTTCCTCGTTCCAACCGAAAGGCCGTCCGTTGAGGGTTCGGCCAAGCCAGAAATCGCCTTTGCGGTATCCCTGTCGGTCTAGATATTCCTGGGGAATAAATTGGGCCGAGGCCAATGCTCGGCGATTGTATTTTGGCTGGCTTTCTCCCAAAGCCAGAATGTCGTTACCCACTTAATGTCCCGGCAGATTAAATATTATCGTTAACTATGCCATCTTCTTTGTTAATCAAATCCTTCATGCGGAACCATATGTGATATTTGAAAGCCAATTGGAATTCCGCCGGTAAATTGCCCGGGTTTTCCATTGTTCCGTCGTTTTCCATTTGCTTGGCAGTTTTCCAAGCCAGCTCAATAAAATCGATATTTTTCCAATCGGTTTCGTTATGCATCCAGTCGAGAGAATTCCAGTACCAACCGCCCATGGTTATTAAATGATCTATACCGTCAGGGGCAGTGATGACCCTGGAATGCATTTGATCGTGAGGAAGGCTGTATTTCATGGCGGGCTATCTTTCTAAATCCTTACTCCCTGTTTCGAAACCGCTCGCTTTGGATAGCTCGTTTGAAAGCGATCCCCTAGTTGGCTCCCGTCGTTCAATAACGCTTTTATCCTTTATATCTCTTGATGTTACCAGGGGTCCTTTATTACTGTCACCGAAATATTTTTCTACCCGTTTTTTGTTGGCGGCATTGTAATCCTTCGCAGCTTGTGAGTATGCGGCTTGCCTTCGGACATCCGACCCCATAGGAGTTCTCATTTCAAGGGTCAGGTTTTGGCCGTCCTTTCGGACTCCCTCCGGTATTTTTGATTTTTGTTCGTCATTTCGATGGGTTGCCGTCGGGCCTGTTGGAAGAAGAGTCTGGGCAACAGCCAGGTCACTGCCTTGATGCGGATTATATTGGCCCGGTTCCGATGGTTTCCCTCGATTTCCTTCATTTGCCTGGCCTTTTGGCAAGTCTCCGCTATCGGTAGTTGCCATACTCCCCCCTGAAAAGATGAGCGAGTACAGATTGTAACGGGAGCCGGATTGTCTAGGTAAAAACAAAGGCCAGCTTTTGAGGGCTGGCCTTTGCGGTGATTTCTCACCCTTGTGCGGTCATCGCATCCCTGCTGTACCGCCGTATCAGGATACAGGCCGCTTCGCCTGCGATCAACTGCCGCTCACCCTTGTTTTGTATCCTAGCAGGGAGGTGTCGGAGGGGCGGCAATGAGCCTCTCCGACTGACGCCCGAAGGGCGTCAGCTACTCCCGACGCGTCGCGCCTGAAAAACCTCGTGCATAACTCCCTTTGGTGCAGTTGACCTAGCGCCTGAGTTGAGTGGTACAATTGTAGGTGCAGGGTAGCAAGCTATGTTTTTGGTACCCAAAAACGCTTGCAAGGGGGAGCATTCCCTCCCCCTTTGGACCCCCTGCAACGGCCTTGCCTGGCCATTCGGTATTCCCCCTCCTCCCCGAAACGAGGAGGCACCGGAAAAGCCGGATTTGGCTAATTGCGTCACCATTGCGTACCGTCCTGAATAACTTATCCAGTCCAGTCCTTATGGCGCGACCCAGGAAACAGCAACCGGAGTCCCGGAGCGAGCGGCTGAATCTTCGCCTGCTCCCAGACGAGCGGGCCACCATTGAGGCCCGCGCTGCCGCTTCGGGCCTCACCCCCACCGACTACGCCCGCCGCCGCGCCCTTGGGGGCAAGCTTGCCGCTGCTCCGCGCCGGGCTGACCCTGCCCTGGTGCTGGCTGTGAACCGGGCGGGCGTCAATCTCAACCAGATTGCCCGTGCCCTGAACAGTGGCCTCGGCCATAGCCCGCACGAGCTGAGCGAGACTCTTGCCCGGCTCAATCAGTTGCTGGACCGATTGCAGGACGTGGAATGACGCCGAACGCCGCGAAAAAGGGCCGCAGCTTCAAGGGGGCGGTGGCCTACATCATTCACGACCCGGACGGAGCCAAAACAGCCGAGCGGGTTCTGTTTACGGAAACGCGCAACCTTCGCACGGACGACCCGGAGAAGGCGGCCAAGGTCATGGCCTATACCGCGCAGCATGCCGCCGAGCTGAAAGAAGCGGCAGGCATCAAGGCGACCGGCCGCAAACCCGGCCCGCCGGTTTATCACCTCTCCCTGTCCTGGGTGCCAGGCGAGAAGCCCACCCAGGCCGAAATGATGGAGGCCGGGACTGCCATACTGGAAAAGCTTGGATATGGGGAGCATGAAGCGGTGTTTGCCGCGCACGGCGACAAGGCGCACATGCATTTGCATATCATCGTCAACCGCGTTAATCCGGTGACAGGAATCTCGCACAATCCCAAGGACGACCATAAAATCCTGCACTCCTGGGGCCATGAATACGACAAGGCACGGGGCATGGAACATCACAGCCCCGAGCGTGCCGCGAAATACGAGAAAGACCCGGAAAAGAAGGCTGAATACCGTCGTATGGCGGAAGAAGCGCGGCAGCACAAAGGCACGGCCAACAGCAAGGCTCGTGCGGATTGGGAGGCGGCGGCAGGAGCAACCCATCCTAAGAGTAAACGTTACCTGGATATTAAGGCGGAGTTCGCCGAGCGGATCAAAAATCTGGCCAGGAAGGGCCGCGATAACGCGGTGCGCCATTCGGCTCAATGGGAGGAAATTAAAGCTCGCCAGGCAAACGAACGGGCCGCTCTTTGGGATAAGCAGTGCCAGGCGTTCAAAATTCGGCAGGGTTTTAACAAGGCTTCAAAAGCGGGCGAGTATTCCTGGCAGAAATACCAGGCCGACAGGGCCAAATTAAAGAAAAGGCACGAAGACCAAATGCGCGCCTTAAGAGCCCGTCTTAAAGAAGAGAATGTGCCGGAAGTCTCCTTCTTTATGGCAACACAGAAAGAAAAAAGGCGGGAATTTTATAAAATGAACCGCACCGGGGGATGGGCCGTACTTCTGGCTACGCTTGAAGCGACGATCAAGACTCCCCTCTCCGAACACGGGAACCATCATCGTGGCCATCTATCCCGGTTTTTTACTGCGCTTGTGGCTAAAGATGCGCGTGCTGCAATGTTCGCAAAGCGCTTGAACAGCGAAAAAGAAGCTTTCTTCAAGAAGCTGGACGAACGTAATTTGCCTGCTTTCCAAAGGCTCTGGGCCAAGCAAAACACGGAACTGGATGAGTTGCGCACTAAGTATGCAGAGGCTCGCGATCTTGCCAAGAAACATGCCGTCCAGAAAATAGAAGCGGCTAAGGAAACCGATAAGCAAGCTCGCACCTTGCTTGCAGCTCGTCACAAGACGGAGCGGCAGGATTTAAAAAGGCAGCAGGCAGAAGAGACAGGCGAATTGCGGAAAGAATGGGCGGCTTTAAATGCCGACCGCCGGACCGCTTGGGATTCCTACAAGAAGCTTCGTGCAACTCAAGCGGAGAGGCAAAAAGAGGATAAAAGCGTCAGTCTTGCAGATAGGTACAACAACCGGGCAAGTCTGTTCGAGAGCTACGAGTCTAATAATTCTACGGAAGAGAAATTGGCGCATGGACAAGCTCGTCCTGAGCCATATCGAGATCGCGGCAGATAAAGCAGCACCCCTTCGATCTTAAAAAGAGAATTACCGACCCATTGGGCGACGTTTTGCCCGGGATTTGCAAAAAGCTATAAAAGCTTTGTCGGGATTGTGGAGTAGCGGCATTCCGGTATCAACCCACATGTCCCGCCATTCTTGTTCGAGATAATAGACGTCATAACCTGGGGCCACGGTACGAGCATCGTTGTAAGTTTCAGCATTGAGCTGAGGAAACGCGGTAAGAGGAATTTTCTCCGATAAGCCCGCCCGGTTATAAAAAATTACCATATCGTCTTCCAATGTGACGCTGTAGTCGGGCAAATGGTCGCATTTGACCAGCTCCCGCACCATGGCTTTAAACGCCCGTTCGTGACTGCTGGCTCCAGTTTTTTTCTGGAGCAGTTCGATAGAAATCCGCCATTCGTCCTGCTCCCCGCAATGCTTACGTGCTATCTCGTAAATCCGCCGTTCGATGGGTTTTCTAAGCCGGAAATAATCCCGGCTCAGCGTCAGCACCTGTGAACCCTGAATGATTTTAAACATCCAGTCCGAGATCCGGACTTCCAGCTCACTCATGCGCCCGGTGGCGGTATGACGAACAACCTTGAAACTATCGATAAGGCCAAAACCTGTGGTTATCTCCTCACCGTCTGCTTTGATGTTTGTCACGATTGTGGTCCCGCGTAGCCGCTCAAATGCTTCTATGAGGCGCCGGTAAGCATCGCCGCTTGTTTCCCGGTTCGTCCATATCAAAAGATCGTATGCATGGAGGCGTACATTTTGCGATAGAGGCTCTCCCCTATTCTTTTTTGCGATCATTTGGGAGATGCAGAAAATCAATAAATCCTTATCGAAAATCGTCGCCAACCCCTTAACGCTTGGCGTGATCTGGATTTTTACATCCCTGTGCTCATAAATCAGGGTCCGTGTATCTGGTTTGGTTGCCAGGGAGAATACGGGGTGTTCCATGCTTGCCAAGTCATCCTTGGGGATGGCCTCAAGCACATCGCAGATGAACAGCTCGTGATTGGGATGGCGTTCCGGCAACAAGACCGATCGCTCATTCTTTTTAATATTCGTGGTTTCGTTGACAGACATAATCGATTCGTGGTTTCGTTGACGCCCATCATAGCTTCGGGGTTTCAATGACGCAAGGGACTTTTCGTGGTTTCGTTGACGGTTTTTCGTGGTTGTGCTGACAGTTTTTCGTGGTTCTGTTGACGCTGTGGATGAAATTGCTGAGCTATTGCAAATAGTTACAAGAGTTTTCCCGCCCTTAACACTACTTAACTCTATATTTAACACACACAGGGATGAAACTCGCGACTGTGGATAACAAGTTATGACAATAGACTATGAGTTCGCTCCGCTCACAAAACATCATCCAAGGGGCTCATTGCCGCCCCTCTTTGCCCTCCGGGCAAATTCACCCGCTAGGATATTAAACAAGGGTGATTTAAACGTGGTCGAGATTGCGATTCCGTGGATTTTTTGCGTTTAACAGGATAGACATTCAAGGAACTCTGATATATTCCTATCGTAATATATAAATCTAGCCCTATCGAAATATACTTATATAGGAATATATTCGGATAGGACTATACAAATATAGGACTATATAATGAAAACCTTAGCCATCATCGGACAAAAGGGCGGTAACGGGAAAACAACAACCGCATTAGGGCTTGCTGTTGCAGGTGTTCTGGACGGCAAGTCAGTTGCCGTAATCGATCTTGATCCCCAAACTACAGCGGCTAACTGGGGAGATCGGAGAGAATCTGAACATCCGGCAGTAGTATCTTGCCAAGTTTCACGCCTACGTAACGTATTAACCGGGGCAAAAGAGCAAGGCGCTGAGTTGGTCATAATCGACACAGCAGGAAAAAGCACCGAAGCCACTATAGAGGCCGCAAAAGTTGCAGATATTGTTCTGCTACCCATCCGGCCTCAGCTCTTCGACATTGAAACGCTGTTAAATGTTAAAGACATCCTAACCCTTGCTGGTAATCCCACTGCTCTGGTCGTGATAAATGCCGCCCCTGTGCAAGGAAGACGCCATCTAGATACGATGGAAGCGATAGAAGGAATGGGGCTTAAGGTTTGTCCCGTCGTACTCTATCAAAGAACAGCTTATGGAGATGCCACCAATCTGGGTCAAACTGCCCTGGAATACGATCCCGGCGGTAAAGCAGCTCTTGAACTCAGTGAGCTATATAAATATATAAATATAGCGCTATACAAATATAAGGATATACATCATGAAAAAGCCTAGTCCCTTAGCCGCCGGGCTTAAAGCCATGGCAGCCGGTCAGGTGCAAAAGCAGCCGGAACCAATTCAGCATGTAAGCCCTCATCAGTCTGAGGCTAAGCCTGTTACTCCTGTAGCTAATAAAAAGGCCGCTGATAAAACGGTGATGATAGGGGCGCATTTTTCTCCCCAGGTACGCCGCGCATTACTGCTCGTACAAGCTCATCCGAATAACGAGGGAAAACTAACCAAGGAACTTTTGGGGGAAGCAATCAATGATCTTTGCGCAAAATATGGGGTTCCCGAGCCCTATCGGGGCGAGTAATAGCTTTTAAGAATCATCCAGGTTCTGTTAACGTTTTTGTCAACCGAACATAAGCTATTACGCTAGCTAGTGTCGTTTTGACCCTATGCCTCAAATATGCTACTTCAAAGCTATCAGCCCAAGAGCTGAACGCTGAACACCTGCCTGTCGAGACCCAATGGCCTACACTGATACACTCGAAGTCCCGGCAACTTTGCAAGTGCTTGACCACGCTGATACTCTACGCCGCTCTATCGCGCCGAAGATAAGCCAGAAGCACAAGTCTGAGTTAGGCCAATTTATGACCCCATCCTCGGTTGCTCGGTTTATGGCGAGCCTGTTTCCTCCGTCAACCCTGCAGACTTGTCGGCTTCTTGATGCTGGAGCGGGGGTGGGGGCTCTGTCATGCGCCTTCCTTGACCGCTGGACAGCAGGGAAGTTTACCTTCGACCAAGTCGAGGCCACAGCCTATGAAATTGACCCAAAGTTACGTGTTCATCTTGAAGCGGCACTGCATAGGTACGCAGCTGATCAGTCTTTTTCTTATCGCGTGATAAAGGGAGATTTTATTAAGCTGGTTACCAGCAAAAGTCTGCAGGATTACCCAGGTTTCACGCACGCAATCCTCAATCCGCCTTACAGGAAAATTAACAGCGCCTCCTCACACCGCCATGCCCTGAGGTCAGTCGGCATTGAGGTGGTTAACCTTTACTCGGCCTTCGTCGCTCTCACTGTTGCTTTGATGGCAGCTGGTGGCCAAGTAGTAGCGATCATTCCTCGCAGCTTTTGCAATGGCCCCTATTACAAACCTTTTCGAGATTTCATTTTAAGCCGTGCGGCTCTGCGCCATATGCATCTGTTCTCATCAAGAAGTAAAGCTTTTAAGGAGGATGATGTTTTGCAGGAGAACGTCATTCTCCTGTTAGAACGTGGAGGCAAGCAAAGCACAGTTACTATCTCAACATCGACCGATGATACGTTTTCAGACCTCGAAACCAACACACATAACTTCGAACGTATCGTCTTTCCTGACGATCCCGAGCGCTTCATTCACATTCCTACATCGATTGGCCTGAGTGCAATCGAATTGTCTCCCGCTGTTCGCTATAGCCTAGCGGATATCGGAGTCGAGGTATCGACTGGTCCAGTGGTTGACTTCCGCATGAAGGATTACCTACTTGATATGCCAGAAGCTGGTTCTGTTCCACTTCTCTACCCTGGACATTTCTCCGGCACAGGTACTGAGTGGCCTAAACAAGGACTCAGGAAACCCAATGCGATTGCACTAAACAAAGACACCGAGCGATGGTTGTACCCAAATGGGTTCTATTGCGTTGTTCGTCGTTTTTCCTCGAAAGAGGAGCGGCGTCGTATTGTCGCAAGTATGGTCGATCCATCCACCTTTGGTGACGTTACGGCTATCGGCTTTGAAAACCATCTCAACGTTTTTCACAAGGGGCGCCAAGGATTGCCAGCAGAATTGGCACGAGGCCTGTCTGTCTTCCTTAATACAACTGCCGTTGATGAATACTTCCGTCGCTTCAATGGACACACTCAAGTCAATGCAACTGACCTCAGGGTCATGAAGTATCCAAGTCGGGCAGCTCTCGTTTCTCTAGGGAAGTGGGCTGCTGGCCGCTTTGAGCTTTCGCAGGATCAGATTGATGAACAACTAGAAAAGCTTTGTTCATGACGAATGGTAACCACCTCGAAGATGCTCAAAACATCATCCTTGCCTTAGGCCTTCCCCGAGCTCAACAAAATGAACGCTCAGCCCTGTGCCTTCTAGCCTTGCTCAACTTAACACCAGAAAAGTCCTGGAATGAGGTACAAAACCCACTTATGGGTATTACGCCGATCATGGATTGGGCGCGTGAGCACTATAGAAAGGACTATGCTCCTAACACCCGTGAGACTGTAAGAAGACAGACTATGCACCAGTTTGTAGATGCGGGAATCGCGCTTTACAACCCAGACAATCCTTTACGGCCCGTCAACAGCCCAAAAGCGGTTTATCAGATCGAGCCAGAGGCACTCGTTTTGCTTCGGAGCTTTGGTACCGATATGTGGCATGACAATCTAATGACCTATCTTTCAAAGCGACAGTCATTGGCCGAGAAGTATGCAATGGAGAGAGAGCAAAATAGGATTCCGGTTGAGATTGCGCCAGGTAAGAAAATTACGCTCAGTCCTGGTGAACACAGCGAGCTCATCCGGAAAATTATTGAGGACTTCGCACCGCGCTTTGCACCTGGTAGCGTGCTTGTCTATGCCGGTGATACAGGGGAGAAGTGGGGGTATTTTGATGCCCCACTTCTTGCTGAGTTAGGGGTCAGCGTGGACTCGCATGGCAAGATGCCGGATGTGGTTTTGCACTTCACTGAGCGCAATTGGTTGTTGCTCGTCGAGTCCGTAACCAGCCATGGTCCTGTCGATGGCAAGCGACATGCAGAGCTGTCCAAGTTGTTTGCCGGTTCGAAGGCTGGTCTTGTCTACGTAACTGCTTTTCCAAATCGTTCCATAATGGGTCGTTATTTAGGTGAGATCGCATGGGAGACCGAAGTATGGGTTGCAGATGCTCCTTCGCATCTGATTCACTTCAATGGCATACGATTTCTTGGTCCGTACCAACAGACTGAAAATAGCAAAGCATCTAAATAGGGGCAGCCCGCTCACATTCTGTCAGCGGGCCGGGCTCTAGACGCTTCGTCCCGGGCCTGTAGTCCCGGCCATCCGGTAACGATCCCTTTTGCAATATCAATGGCAACGTCTGCCTGCGGCCCACGCTGTTTCTGTTTTCTTAAAAGCTTTCTAAGGGGCGCTGCCCCTCGCGTCGCACAAGGGTAAAGCTGCGCCTGCCGGCAGGGTGTCCCCGGCCTTCCGCACTACGCTTGTGCAGGCCGGGTGATCCCCCTCCCTGCCGTCCGCCCTTGCGCTCTTCTACCCCCGGTCTCGCCGACGGGCATCGGTGCATGTGCATGAGCACAGCACCCAGCCCTAAAAGGAGACCAGACCATGAAAAGCGCATCACCAGTCATGGTCATACACGACGGGTGATTTTGGTTGTTTAGGTATTGCTTAAATTGGGCACTGGTCTAGCGATAACAAATTGTTATTCCAGTAACCGTCTGCATAGGTCCGTTGATCTGCTAAGAATTTTGTGACCACCCTCTAAGTGAGTCTTCATGTTAATTTTGACATGGAGGCGAAAATGAAGAAGCGATTCAGTGAAGAGCAGATTATTGGGATACTGAGGGAAGGTGAAGCGGATGGGGTGGTTATCCGAGATGTATGCCGCAAGCACAACATTACGGAGCAGACATTTTTCCGGTGGCGCACGAAGTTTGGAGGTATGACGGTATCGGATGCGCGCCGGTTAAAGGATCTGGAGTCGGAGAATGCGAAGCTGAAGAAGATTGTTGCTGAGCAGATGCTGGCTATCGAGGGTTTGAAGGAGATTGCCACAAAAAAATGGTAACCCCGGCAGCCAGACGCGAAGCGCTTGGAATTTTGACGGGCAAGGGGTTATCGCAGCGATCAGCGTGTCGAATTGTCGGGGTAAGCCGTCGTATTGGCAGTTATGAGGTCAAGCAGCCCGTTAAGGATCGTGCTGTTGCCACACGGATAATTGAAGCATCAAGCCGCTATCCCCGTTTTGGGTATCGGCGCATTGCTGTCATGACTGATCAGAGTATGGGGCGTGTGTGGCGCTTGTGGGGTAAGCTGGGACTAAGCTTGCCCAGGCGCAGGCCCAGGAAACGCCGCTGCGGGACGGATATACGCCTTCCTGGAGCAACAAAACCAAACAGTGTCTGGACTTATGATTTCGTCCATGACCGGCTGGCCAATGGGCAGACGCTAAAGCTGCTTTGCGTGCTGGATGAGCATACGCGTGAGTGCCTTGCAATCGAAGTCGGCAAATCGCTGCGTAACCAGGATGTCATCCTGACCCTGTCACGGCTGATGCGTATCTATGGAAAGCCTGCCTTTATTCGCTCGGACAATGGCGCTGAATTTACTGCAACCGCAGTAATGACATGGCTGCGAGACAATAACGTGGGGCCAGCCTTTATCAAGCCTGGCAGCCCTTGGCAGAATGGATTCGTGGAAAGCTTCAACGGTAAATTGCGTGATGAATGCCTCAACCGCGAATGGTTCATCACACGGCAGGAAGCGAAAGTATTGATCGAGAAATGGCGGCAGTTTTATAACAACGAGCGCCCGCATTCTGCGCTCGCCAACCGAACTCCAGCCCAGGCAGGCTTGCAAAGGTTGCAAATCCAGAATGTTTGAACCGGAAGACCCACTTCGAAACTGGCTACAAAAATCAATAGCAGGTCACCGTAAATATGGTGCTTTACCATTTTCTCGAACCACTCCCACGTTAGACCGCTTGGAATTGCTTGGATCAAGCACGTAGAACGTATTTGTTTTCGCATCAATGCTGTCAATAACTTGCTCACGCGTCCATAACCACGTCCTGCCATTTCCAAGATGGGTAATATATTCGTGTGGGCTTTGGGGATGTGGTTTGATAATGCAGGTAACTTGAACATCAGGCATATAGTTAGTTTCCTTTCGAAAGTGGAAGAAGCTTTTATCGCTTGCTATCTGGAGTGGTTTGTACCGGTACCCAGGTGTGGCCAGGCTTTGTGGTAGGGGGGAGGGGTTTGTGATCTGGGACAGTCGCAAAGTTAGGCTGCTTGCCTCCTTTAGGACCTACCTGTTGAAAAATCCCACCGCCATTACCAGTACTACTTCCAGGTTTCATACCCATATTTTTTTCTCCTTATAGAGGTTTTGAAGGAATCGCCTCTTCCCGAAAAGTTCGGTATAGACTTACAAATTATATTAACATATAGAATTCCTGTTGCCAAATAAAAAAAATACGTCTACTCTGAACTTATTTATTGGAGGGTTAGGAGTGATGGCTTCATTGCTAGGGGAGAAAATTCGTACTGAAAGGAAGCGTTTGAAACTAACGCTTGAGGAACTTGCGGAAAAAACAGGTTCAAGTAAGAGCTACATCTGGGAGTTGGAAAACCGGCCCGTTGTAAGGCCCTCAGCCGAAAAAATTTCCAAAATTTCGGAGGTGTTTGGAGTTCCTGTAGAGTTTCTTTTGGATGATGCAAAACACGAGCTGACTCCGTCAGATGCTGATCAGGTTTTTTTCCGTAGGATCACCCAGCTCGATCCCGCAAAACGGGCGCAGCTAGAAAAATTCTTAAAAGCGATAGACGATGAGTGATCCTACAACGCCTGCTGCTTGGGCTAATCAGTTCGCCAGTCTTTGGATGGTATGTGGGCAAGGTTTTCCTGTTGATGTGAAGGAAATTGCCCTCGAGGTAACCAAGACTAGATTTTCTGACCCTGTAGGGCTTGTTAGGGCACACGGTATTCAGGGTATCGATGGAATACTGTCAAAGCGTAAGAGGGGAGACTGGTGCATTTCATATGATGAGACCATCACTGTCCCCGGAAGAATTAATTTCACCCTTGGGCATGAGTTTGGGCATTATCTCTTGCATCGCAAGATCAGAGAGGAAGGCTTCCAGTGTGGCCAGGCGGAAATGCTAGATTATGAAAGCCCAGAGTCCAGAAAATTTGAATCAGAGGCAAATAAATTTGCCTCTTATTTGTTAATGCCTGCGACGGATTTTAGAAGTCAAATTGAAGGACAGGTTGTCACATTAGATTTGTTGGGGCATTGCGCTAATCGTTATGGAACGTCATTTACAGCTACTGCATTAAAATGGGTTGAGCTTACCGATCAACCTGCCTTGCTCGCTATGGCGCGTGATGGGTTCATTTGCTGGTCTTACCCGAGCCGCCGTGCCCGTTTACTTCGTACGTATCTGCCCCCTGGTACACCGGTGCCTCAATCATCACTTAGACGGCTGAACAGTGCCGCTGATATCAACCGACGAAATCAAGGTTCTCGGGTTCCTCCTGGTGTTTGGCATCCAGAATTAGAAGCTGAGGAATTTGTAATAATTTCTGATCATTTCGACTTGGCCATTTTTCTAGTCCGGTTCCCATATGCGGGGATGGTTGAGCAAGCTGAGGAAAAAGACTGGGATGCATTTACATTCTTCGAAAATAGAGCCCAAGGGTGAATTGGACAGGATGAGCTTTTTATTGCGTACTTAGAGCTTATCCCCTAGGCCTATTTGGATTAACAAGGACTGATGAGGAACATTTGCTGTGCCCCCAAATCTAGCTCGGCACGCAGAATACTATTTTCTGTTCTGCAACGATCCACTAGTATTTGAAGCTTATCCATCGAGTTAACTTTGTAAGTTTCGGTCATATGCTGGAAGCGCCGGATTTCTTGGGAAGTACAAGCGCGTCGGGCCATTTCGAGCAACCCATTTCTTTCTATCAGCTTAATATTTTCTGGGTGGATCAAGGCAATAAGATTTTCAATCTTTGTAATTTTCTCCTGCAAATGTAAGAGCGCATCTGCCTCCTTAACAATACCAAATCGCTTCCAAGCTGGTTCATGATGAGACAGTCGGTTGCGAAACTCACGTACGGTCGACACAAGGTCGCTCGCATGGGTAAGTACGATACCTGCATGAGTACTGGGCCAGGGACCTGCAAAGACGGTACCGAGGCGACTGGGCCAGATCAGTTTGTTGCCCATGAACTCGTGATCCAGCATGTACTCCCAAGTAGAAAATTCAGTTTGGGCCACTATGCCTGAATGGTTTAGAGAGACATGTCCAGTGATGTTATAGCGGTGACGTTTTGTCGTTATAAACTTATTTGTAGCCCGCTTGAAATTGTCGCGTACTGCTTGTACCGCTTTTGGCGGTAATGCACCGGGCTTGAAGGAACGATAGCGAAGGGAAGAATTTCTCCACCAAAAATTTCCCAAGTGCACTTGGAGTGCTTGATCAATGGCATTACGCAGCGTAATTTCAGCCATACCGATTATGGGATAAATCACACCGCAGACGTGAGCATTCCAGAGATAGACGCCCATTAATTCAATGTCGTTGCTAGGTTGGAAGACGCTTTGGTAACTATTGATCCGCTCATTCGTAATAAGCTGGTCGATCAGAATCGGGCGGTACCGAAGCGTTTTTGGCATTTTTATACTCTTACTCTCTCTCTATTTATTATTAGCCTTGTCACCATTTCGGTTCATTTTGGTTGACAAGTACAGTACTTTGGGTTTATTATTTCTGTAAGGTTGGTGATAGGCTCCAATGGACGAAAGTCTACGACCTATCATGTAAGACCTAAAAATTCCACCCCGGCCAAGAGCCGGGGTTTTCATTTCTAGCTTGATCATTAGCGGTATATGAAGCTAATGGGTTAGCTTGTCTCACAGGCAAAGCCGCGCGAATAGTAGCAGATTTACCTTCTTCCTAGATCAGTTCTACCAGATTTCTTGCGGCAAAAGGGGTCCCTTTCGCCGCAGAAAAATGAACAATGCCAAGCCATTGTTTTTTTTATGTTCCAAGTGGTGTAAAAGGGCGGTGCAAAAATAGGAGGCTGAACTGGATGAAAATAGGCTATGCCCGAGTATCCACGGACGACCAGAACCTTGACCTGCAAATGGATGCATTGAGCAGGGTGGGGTGCGAGCGGATTTTTACCGATCAGGGCGTCAGCGGAGCGACCATCGAGCGGGAGGGACTATCCCAGGCTATCGCGGCAGTGGAGAAGGGGGATGTTCTGGTTGTTTGGAAGCTGGACCGTTTGGGCCGATCCTTAAGCTTCCTGATTTCCCTGATCGAGAAACTGCGAAACGAGGGAG
>NC_007615.1 GCF_000196355.1 Nitrosospira multiformis ATCC 25196 | reverse complement strand
GCTACTTATCCACAGGCATACTCAGCTCTGCATCGCTTGCCCGTTTATTAGCTGCTTTTTGTTCCCCGATAAAATCTGAACCGGCGTAGAGCGTATATTTAATATCGATAACTTTGCGGCCTTCTTTTCGTTCATCGGTTTCATATCTCATCAGAATCCCGCATTTTTGTAACTCTTCCAGAGAAGATATAACTTTTTTTCGATTGTCGGTTTCTCGGCCTTGCTGTAGTAAGCCGCTCGATTGCTCAATATCGGAATACATGAAATGGTATTCATTTATGAAACTGGCTTGGCGGAAGCGGTTAATTAACCGTTTGTAAATCCAACGCGCCAACTGCTCGTTGCAGCTCATCAGGCGGTTATAGTTGAACTGGCGGTATTCGAGCTGGTTAATGGCGTGGGATATAAACAGTGGCAATCGCGCTATATGGTGGGAGTCGGTATCGGCGATATACTCCTTGCGGTCTACTGTCACCAGGTCCTGAAGTATGGCGCCACTCCAAAGCTCTTTTCCATCCTTGTAAAAGGCTATGTTGCATTTATTCATGACCTCGATGGCGCGTTTAATCTCCTTATAGCTGCGGCTTCGGCCCCTGGTCATGAGTTCGCGGTAAAGCATGCTTAATGAAAATTTGACCCAGCTTTCAGAATTTTGCGGATCGTGAGTACCGTAATGCTTGTCGGTAAAAATCTTTTTCAGGGCTTCTTCTACAAGCTCCTCAGTCACGCTTGGAAAATACGCTTTAAAATTTCCGTCCTCTTCTTCTATCAGGGCTGGCTGTATTTTTACCGCGCATGGCAGGCCGTTATAGGAATATTCCCATTTGTAAGGCTTTGCCAGCCCGTCTGCTGTCCGCAGTTTTTCTACCTGCTTGGGGGTGAAAAAATATTTTGGGATGCAGTCCCATAGTTCAATCGTATTTGATACTGAATTGGGTTCATTAGTGACAAACAGCGAGAACAGGTCATATTGAAGGCTTTTTATAGGCGCGCGAGGGGGTACTGCTGAGGGTACTGCTACGAGCGTTTTCTTTTTTGGCATTTCCTTTATCCTTTCACTTCACAATTTCTCTATAGCGCTGTAACAAATCGCTTTGCCCTTCCTTTTCAAGTAGGGCAAGCAAGGCTCTTTCAAAAACTGTTTTATCGTGAACATGCAAACGTTCACCCAAATCCTGAAAAAGCTCCTTTATCCCATCACGGACTTTCAGATTCAACTGGATTTTGTAGGGGCTTACTGGTTTGCGGCGGCGGATTCGGGGTTCGCGGCTGATAAACCCGCTTTGCTCCGCCGACTGCTTGATGGCGTATTTTTCTTCCTCGCTATCGTGCCGCGTGTGTGTTTTTGGGGTGAAGACGGTTAAATCGAGATCCTCGCCCAAGTCCAGGCCCGCGCGTTCCTTACCCATGTGCGCTAATCCTTTCCTGCTTCTGCCCTTCTTTCAGCCTGGCTATAACCTCCTTAGCCAGCTCGCGGACATTCTGAGCTGCCTTCTCAATGCCGGAAACCTCTTTCGGATTCAAATCATTTACGGTGCCGCCGAAAGAGCGCATAGCGCGAAAGGCTTCACGGTCAATGAGGCTGGTTGTAAAAATATGCACTCCCGCCGCTTCAAACTCGCCCATGATATGGCGTAGCGTTCGCGGGGTAATGGCCGGATTGGTACGGGTCATCAGAACAGAAAAATTGATGGGGCGTTGCAGGAGTTTAGATTGCCGCTTGATAAGCTTGATGGTTTTTGCTGCTTCATCGGCATCATCCTGTGAACCCTGACACAGGGTAATAACCAGATCAGCGCGGCTTATGGCGCTTGCTACCGCCATGCTTGCCGTTCCTTCCAGGTCAACCAGGACAAAAGCGGTTTTTGCCTCGGCCTCCTCGATGTCTTCAATAATGCTTTCTTCGTTTGTATTCTCCACAAGAGAGATATTCGCAGGGCAGCCCAGTTTTAATGCCCATTTCGCGCTGTGCTGGTTGGGGTCGGCATCAATAAGCGTGACTGCTGCCCCCTGTCTTGCAAATTCGGATGCCAGAATGATTGCGGCAGTGGTTTTTCCCGCCCCGCCCTTACTGGAAGCAAAAACTATGGTTGGCATGATAAAGTTCCTTATAACTGTTTGGATATCTAAATAGCTAGATAGCTATCCACAGCATAAATGTTTCTTAATAGCTATCTAGCTATTTATAATATTTAGATAGCTATCTAATGTCAAACTCAATATGGAATGTTGAAAAATTGCATTAGCTAGAATGAGAAAAACCTTATAGATTCTTACGCTTTTTTAAGAAACAAAATTGCGTCACTATTGACCCAATCAGTTAATAAAAAATTCGACAAGGAGAAGCTGAAACAGGCGTATACTCAAACTCTAGAATAAGAGTTTGGAGGAGAATAATAATGTTTTCCAAAATCGCTTTTACTGCCACCCTCCTGCTTTCCCAGATTTCCCTTGCTTCTGCCGCCATCGTCAATTTCGATGATCTTGACGCTTCAGGCGGCGATCTGGTTCTGGATACCCTGAGCCCTTATCAGGGTTTCACCTGGACTAATTTCTCGGCCTATACGAGCATTCCCGGCTTTCCCGGATTCAATAACGGCATTGTCTCCCCCGATAATGCCGCCTATAGCGGGGGTGAGTCGTTCGGCCCGATCGTTACTCCCGTTATCGGCAAAATAGAAGCCGACGATCCCTTCGACTTTGTTAGCGCTTATCTGGGTTCCGGCTATTACGATGATCTGAGCCTCACGGTGCAGGGCAGGCTGAATGGAACTTTGCTGTTCACAACAACCCTGACCCTCGATACGGCTGCTCCCCTGTTTGTAAACTTTGGCTTCACCGGCATCAACGAACTGAATTTCTTCGCGGCTGCAACTGGCTCCACAACGGACCCGTTCCAGTGCGGCACAGTGAACTGCACGCAATTCACACTGGATAACCTGACCTTCGCACCAGGTTCGACCACGCCACCGCCCAACCCGCTACCTGAGCCTTCAAGCCTCGCCTTGCTCTGTTTGGGAGGGGCGGGAGCGTGGGCTCTGCGCCGCAGGAAAGTCAAGGCATGAGTATTACCGGCAACAAGGTTTCAAAAGGTTTCAGCATGACGATGTAGATCAGGCCGCCTCCCTGTTTCAAGGATGCGGTCGGAATTCCAGACATTCTTTCAGGAGAACGCATGGCTCGCCTCTGGTCCAGTATGGCCGTTTCCCGTTTCATTCCCTCTCTTTTTGCCACGCTGCTTTTGCTGGCAAGCCCTCTCCTCCATGCCGCCCCTCCAGAAAACCCCGCGCCTCTTCCGCTTCTCAAGGTGGATGGATTCGAGGAGCCTCTGGTTCCCATGTATGGAACCACGCCGAAGGAAGACCGGGCCCTCGCGGAAGCCATCTCCACCCATCGCAGCCAGTCGTCTTTTGAAGATCTGGCCGTATTCGAGACTTTCCTTAAAGAGTATCCGCGCTCGGGATGGAATGTCGGGATTCTCGCCAATCTGGGGCTTGCCTATTACCGCCAGGGCTATTTCTCCAGGGCGATAAATGCGTGGGAGCGGGCCTGGCAGACGGAAAGAACTCGTCCCGCCGATAATCCTATGGGCAAGATGCTGGCAGACCGCGCCATGGGGGAGCTGATGCGCATGCACTCCCGCCTGGGACATGCGGACGAGCTTGAAAAACTGCTTGCCGATATCAAGGACCGGCCCATCAGCGGTCCCGCCACGGAATTGATCACGGACGCTCATGAAAGCCTGTGGATGTTCCGAAACGAGTACGACAAGGCTTACCTTTGCGGTCCCATGGCGCTCAAGAGTCTGCTGGTCTCGGCCCAGGCCGATCCGGCAAAAATCGCCATCATGGATGCGGCGCGCTCAGGTCCGCATGGCTACACGCTTGCCCAGGTATCGGAGCTGGCAAGCAAGGCCAACGTACCTCATCGGCTGATTTTCCGTGCTCCCGGACAGCCCATCCCCGTCCCCTCAGTGGTGAACTGGAAACTGAATCATTATGCTGCCATCATCGGTGAGCAGAACGGCCTCTACCATGTCCAGGATCCCACCTTCGCAAGCGGGGATGCCTGGCTCACCAAGGAGGCCATCGATGCGGAGGCAAGCGGGTATTTCCTGGTTCCGGCTGGAACCCAGAAAGTTGCGTCCTGGCGTATGGCCACTCCTGAAGAGGCAAGGCGTATCTATGGAATGGGACAGACAAGTGTTAATCAGCCCGGTACGACACAGAAGCTTGATAGCAACTTGACCTGCTCCAATCCAAAAGGCCCTGTTCCTCTCACTGGCTCCGCAGCGTCACCACCAGCCATGTGTGTAGTGAACGCTAAAATGATGCTGGTGAGCCTGAACTTAAGCGACGTTCCGGTCGGGTACCAGCCGCCGAAGGGGCCTTCCGCCAAAATCAGCCTGACCTACAATCAGCGCGAAGCCAGCCAGCCAGCCAATTTCAGCTTTTTCAATATCAGCCCCAAATGGACACTGAACGTGCTGTCCTGGGTTCAGGATACTCCCGACTCGCCGGGCCGCTCAGTTCTGCGCTATGCGGCAGGCGGGGGATCGGTGGATTATTCGATCGGCTACAGCTATTCAACGGCATCCGGCGCGTTCTCGCCTGAACGTCAGGGTCAGGCAGTGCTGGTTCGCATACCCGCCACCGGTCCCGCCACTTCCTATGAATTGCGCATGCCCGATGGAAGCAAGCAGGTATTCGCCCAGAGCGATGGCGCAACCGTATACCCGCGCCGCATGTTCTTAAGCCAAATAATCGATCCTTCGGGTAACGCGCTAACGTTCAATTATGACAATCAGTTGCGCCTGGTATCGCTCACGGATGCCACTGGCCGCAACACCATCTTCAGTTATGAGTTCCCTGCCAATCCCCTGCTCGTAACCGGAATAACCGATCCATTCGGACGCCGTGCCGAACTGACATACGACACAAACAGACGTCTCGCCTCGATCACCGATGTGATCGGCATTACTTCCTCCTTCAAATACGATACGGGGGGGCTCATCAATGAAATGACGACACCCTATGGTACCCATCATTTCACCTATGGGCAGAACATCTATGAAAACTCACGCTTCTTGGAAATGACCGATCCGATGGGTTTTACCGAACGACTGGAATTCCGGCATTTTGCTTCCGGCATACCCAATGGTGATCCTGTGGCTCCGGCTGGCATGGGGATACTGAACGGTTTTCTTTACTACCGTAATACTTTCCACTGGGACAAGCATCTTTATGCTATCACTCATACCGATTACACCCAAGCCCGAATCATTCACTGGCTCCATAACCCGGCTGGACAGACCTCGCCGATCATAGAAAGCAGCAAACAGCCCCTTGAGCGCCGCGTCTGGAATACCTACCCGGGACAAGGTAATTCCATCATGGAAGGAACTGCCGGGACACCGATAGCAATCGGCCGAGTATTAGATGACGGCTCCACGCAAGCAAGAAGATTTACCTATAACAGCATCGGCAAGCCGCTCACAGCCATAGATCCTACAGGACGCAAGACTTCCTTTACCTACGCTTCCAATGACATCGATCTTACTTCCATCCAGCAGACCACGGGCAGCGGCCAGGCCACGCTGGCGGCCTTCACCTACAACAGCCAGCACCTTCCCCTGACTGCGACCGATGCGGCGGGAAAGACAACTTCCTATACCTACAACTCGGATGGCCAGGTAACGGGCGTGACCGACGCGCTCGGGCAGACCACGCGCTATGCCTATGATGGGCTGGGACGGCTGATATCGATCACCAACCCGGATAACGCGGTGCAGCACAGCTTCACCTATGACGCCTTCGACCGCGTTGCCACCGCCACCGATTCGGAAGGCCACACCCTGGCCTATGAATACGACGCCCTCGACCGGGTTACGCAAATCCTCTATCCCGATGGAACCAGCACGCTGAATACCTATGACCTGCTCGACCTGGTAGAAACAAAAGATAGGATGGGGAGGGCCACGAGCTACAGCTATGACGCCAACCGGCGCATGACCTCGATGACCGATCCTGCGGGTCAGACCACCAGTTACAGCTATTACCGTAACGGGGTGTTGCGCAGCATCACCGACGGCAACGGGAACATGACGCGCTGGGATATCGATATCCAGAGCCGCCCCATTGCCAAGGTTTATGCCGACGATTCCAGGGAAACCTATGCCTATGACAGCGCAAGCCGCCTGATAAGCGTAACCGACGCTTTGGGACAGACCAGGCAGTATGGCTATACGAAGGACGACCGGCTCGCGGCGCTGAGTTATGCCAATGCTATAAGTCCCACACCGGGCGTAAGCTTCGCCTACGACCCCTATTTCCCGCGCAGAACCACCATGACCGATGGGGCGGGAACCACCCAGTTCCAGTATGGCGCTGTCGGCTCCCTGGGGGCGCTCAAGCTGACAGGTGAGAACGGGCCTTATACCAATGACGAGATTTCCTACCAGTACGATGCATTGGGGCGGATGACCAGCCGCAAGGTGGATACGATAACCGAGTCCTTTGCCTATGACAGGCTCGACCGCGTCACCCAGCATACCAATCCGCTGGGCTCCTTCAATTTCAGCTATCTGGGTCAGACTGGGCAGCTTTTAAGCCAGCAGGCCGGGGCTGTGGGAACGCAGTGGGGCTATGAGGACAACACCCATGACCGCCGCCTGAAGTCGATCACGAACAGCGGTCTGGCGCGCGGTTTCCACTATGCCACCACCCCGGAAAACCAGATTTCCACTCTGACGGAAACTGCGGGGGGAGCAGCGCAGAAGAGCTGGCACTACGCCTATGATGGCGCTGACCGCCTCCTCTCCGCCCAGCCTTCATCCGGGGGAAGCTTCAGCTATGGTTATGACGCCGCTGACAACCTGACTTCCCTCAATGGCGCGTTGACGCATTACAACACCGTCAACCAATTGACGAGTTTTAACAGTGAAAGCTTCAGTTACGACGCCAACGGCAATCTGAAGGATGACGGAGTCCGCACCTATCAGTGGGATGCCGAAAACCGTCTGCTCTCCATCAGCTACAAGAACGATCCCAGCAAGGCGACCACGTTCCGCTACGATGGCATGGGGCGGCGGCTGGCTATTGTCGAAAATAATGGAGGAGCAATAACAGAAACCCGTCATCTCTGGTGCGGCGCTACGCTGTGCCAGGCCAGAACGGCAGGCGATGTGGTCACACGCCGCTATTACCCGCAAGGCATGGCAATTCCGCAGGGCGGCACTCTGCTTTATTACGGCACTGACCATCTAGGCTCGGTGCGGGACGTGATGGCGGCCCAGAATGGGGCCAAGGTGGCAAGCTACGACTATGATCCTTATGGAAACCAGATAGCGGGGAGTGGGCGGATTTCAGTTGACTTTCGCTATGCGGGGATGTTCTATCATCAGCAGAGCGGATTGTACCTGACGAATTTCCGGGCCTATGACCCGAAAACGGCGAAGTGGCTATCGCGTGACCCGATTGGAGAAAAAGGAGGATTAAATCTTTATGGGTATGTGGGAGGAAATCCAATTAATATGATTGATCCTTTAGGTCTGAGGGCACTTCCTTGGATACTTGGCGGGGCCAGTTCTGACATAGCAACCCCGGATCCGAGCGATATAGCCTGGCAGAAGTGGGCTGGTTGGGCTATTTTAATCACTGGAGCAACGATATATGACGCGTGCTCAGGAAACTCAGAATCCAAAACGGCTCAGAATAAAACTGCTCAACCACCTATTTGCCCCCCCTGTAATCCACCTCAGGGAACCCAATGTTATGAACCCGACACTGGACACACACATAATGGGTGGGATCCACACTATCATATTTGGAGTCGTGGACAAAATCCTAACACTTGTCAATGCTATTGGAATAGAGGGAGTGGATCGAAAGGAACAACTCAATTTCCCCCGGTAGCTCCAGTAGGAAAAGAAGAAATAAAAGATTGTGGCAATTATACAACTTGGCCTCACCAATAATGATGAGGAATCGAAGAATAAGTTTGGGATTCGATCTAAGAATTTCTCTGGATTTGAATAATCACATGCAAATCAGTGGCGACCCAAATATTTGGCCTCGCCCTCCCCTAGTTGATGATCTTATACAAAATAACGCTCATGCTTTAAGTAATCCTCTAACACTTGCGACGCATATTGAAGACCTTATAAATACTTGTCGATCAAATCATATTTCTATAGATCAATTAAGTCTTATTTCGTTGACATGTTTAGAAATAAATACTATTGCCCTTAGAGAACACTATGGGTTTGGATGGTTTGAGGAGCAGCCTTCGGAAACTGCCCTTATAAATATGGGATGGCGACTAATGGGATTCGACATCCTAGATTTACGTGGTTTAATTAGCGGCCTAAGTGGGTGTGGTAAAATAAGTGAAATACCCTTCTTTCAAAATTACCTGAGTAAAACAATAAATAAATTTGGTTTATTTAAAACTTATAGATCAGCCTCAGAATTTTCTGAAGTTCGTGGGCTTCAAATATATAACCATGCCCCCTTTATTCCTATTGGAATCTTAATTAAGAATTAAGCTTACAGCATCCTCCCCTTTACCACCGGCTCTTCCTCCACCTTGCCCGTGATATATCGATCTTTTCACCTTCTCAATGTGCGCTCAAGCCGAGCTATCAAGCAGCCTCGTTCTGACCGTTTAAAGCCGGCGCAAGGTCGAACCATTAGAGCATCAAATAAACATTCGTCGCTGTAGCCTACGAATTGTTAAGCAGAAAGCGAAATGTCCGTCGCTTATGATCGCGACGGCCTAGATAGGTGCAAACAATTAGAGCCGCTGGCCGCCTTTCCTGGCCGTACTACACACCCGTCACCCCATAACAGAGAATTTTAATAACTAACCTTAAACGTCGGACTATCCTCGGGTCGGCTCCTGCGGTGGTCATAAATGCGGGTAGTGGAGATATTGGCATGGCCCAGCCATTCCTGCACTTTGGAAATATCGGCCTGATGGTCCAGGGCGTTAGTCGCAGCGGTAGCCCGCAAGGAGTGCGGGCCAATTTCAAAACCAAGGTTTGAAGAATATTCGCGTACCAGCTTATAAACCCCGTCGGGCGTAAGGGCCTTGCTTGAAACCCCAGCGCAGTTATTACTGACGGGGTGGAAAAGGGGAGCTGAATCTTCCGCGCCATGTCCCGCTGCTTCCAGATACTCGGTGATGAGAGTGCTGGCGGCAGGGTGTAACGGGATATAACGGGTCTTGCCGCCTTTACCCAGGACCCGCAAGTGACGGACCCCACGCCGTTCATGCCTGAAATCCTTGACGGTGAGCCTGCATAGCTCGTCGCGCCGCAGCGCATGGTAGAGCAGGGTAGCAAGCAAGGCACGGTCACGCTTGCCCTTGAGTGAGAGACTATGCGGAGCATCGAGCAGCGCACGCGCCTGGTGATCGCCAAGAGCCGGAGTTTTACCTTCATAGCTTTCCACCGGGGGACGCTTCACCCCCTTCACAGGATTATGGGTTACCGCGTTTCTTTCGCATAAATACTCGAACAGAGAGGATAAAGCGGCGAGACGGTGGCGGATGGTCGTTCCACTTAAAGAGCGTTTAACCAGCTCGTCGCGCCAGGCAATTACATGCGCACGGGTTACGCTACGGAATTCATCAGGCCGGGTGATGTCAGTAAAGCCCATAAAATCCTTTAGCGCATTGTTGTAAGCGCGGCGGGTTGCATCATTCGGAAGGTTGGCGAACCATTCAATTTCAGGGGGTATGTCGGCGAGGCGCTGATAGGCAACGGCAGTAAGCCGCCGATTAGTAGCAGGCAGGGCATTTTGGGAATCGGGGTTTTGAGTTGTCATTGGGTAAATCTACTATTGATAACGTATTTTATCAATAGTAGATTTACCGCGACTCAACAGAACTTCAATACCCATACTCAGCGACAGGTGTACCTAAGTCCAATTGCTTGCTCAGCCGTAAAACTTACAATCTAAACGGCTCCTCTCAATAGCAGATTGTTTTAATGCGGCGAAATAAGTTTTCGCTCAATTCTATTTAGCGAAATTATGGCATCTTTCTCAAATCCCCTTCTTTTCTCCAAACATTTCAAAATTGCGCCGGATGAACTTGCAAAGGCAGGATTGATCGACCCCTTTCTGACGGTTGATACGCGCTTGTTCATTGATCCCATCTTGCTTGATAAATGCTCAAACAAGATCATTAGTGAGGAAGCGTACAAAGCATTTAGGAAATATTTTGAAAATGTAATTAGACTGCTTGCCATTTCTAAGAAGGAGGGGGATGCAGCTTGGAGGGCTGCCCAGAATCAATTTAACCTTCGCGAAGCTCCTGCAAATGGCCTTGGTTATGGAAGGAGCGACCGTCCTGGCACTTCCCGCCCTGAAGAAATTCGTAACGCGATTCTTCGAACAGCTAAAGAAATTATTGAGCTTGGCTCTCAAGATCCTGAGATGATTTCACTTATGGGCTTTTTTGAAGAAAAAGTCGGCGCAGATACTATCAGTGACCTAACTTCCAGAATAATTGAGCCACAGCTCGCGAAGCTCACCCATGAATTTTGCACACCTCTGGGTATTACGTTAAAGACGTCAGATACCTCTCCTGATATCCCATTACCCCATTACACCTCTGCAAATGGAAAAGAGCGGGCGATTGTGCTTGTGCCCGCTGATATTGTTCGGGAGTTACCAATGGCTAATGATTGGTCGGATATTGAGGCAGCAATAGACGCTAACGCTGCCATCCGAGCACGGGTAAATCATCTCCTGGCAGGTATTACTCGCCCAAAAGTTGATGATCTCAAAAAGGCTGTCCGTGAAGCAGCACTTCAATCCAAAGAACTTTTCGAAGCCTTTATTGCCGCCATTAAAGAGAATGCGGCATATTATGATCCGAACAGTGATGTTCTAGGCTACTACACATTGAGGAGGATACTTGGTAGCAAAGAATATGAACTTAAATCCAATAAAAAATATGAAATTGAGAAGGGTATCGATGAAATCCATCGTGTCGTAAACGACACAATGGATATGTTCAAGCATCATGTAGAAAAGGGCAATCTCTGGGAGGCCCTTTGGATAGACGATAAACCGAAGAAGGAACGCGCAGCCCAGCTAATTTACTTTGCAATTACCGACTGCTTCTGTAAAGCCAATGATATTGACATTTCACCGGAAGCTAATATGGGTGGAGGACCAATCGATTTTAAATATTCTAAGGGTTATAGTGCCCGTGTTCTTGTTGAAATGAAACGCTCATCGGGCACTGTCGTACATGGGTACAAAGAACAGCTTGAGATTTATAAGGACGCGTCACGCACCAGCCATGGTGTCTTCGTGGTGCTTGACTATGGCGATTTAGGTAAAAAACTTACGACCATACAAGCAATACGTGATGCACTCCTGGAGAGTGGAGAACCAGCCTCAGAGATTGTTGTGATCGATGCTACGCAAAAAATTTCTGCAAGCAAGAGAAAATAGTTTCATCTTGCAGAATCCACCCTTATTGCACCGGTGCCTGCGGCTGCGAACCTTCTATAGTGAGTGGGTGGTCTACAAGGTCACTCAGCACATTCAGCCTGATAGGGGGTTCGTTTGGCAGCTCAACGGTGAGATTGAGTTTTCCGCCAACAGCTTCCACATACTGACGCAAGGTAGAAAGCAGCATGTCAGACCCTTTCTCCAGGCGGGAGACATTGGATTGAGGCATTCCCAGCTCCTGCGATACTCCGGCTTGTGTCAGCCCAGCTTCCTTGCGTAGTTCCTGTAAGGTCAGATATTCCGCTTCCAGCTTGCGGGTACGCGCCTCGATCTGTGCCTTACGGTCAGATGGCAGGCTGTTCCATATTTCCTGAAAAATAAGTCCTTTGGTCATTCCCGTTCCTCCTTCAAGCGGGTTAAATGGCCGTCAAGGGGTGGACAGTGAAGCGGTTTTTGCCGACTGTTAAAATGGTACGTTCACCCCACCCTTAAGAAATTAAGCCGTAACGTTGACGTCCATTCCTAGATGGATGGTATTACGGCGGGAAGTTTTTTTACCTTGCTCCCGGATGACAATGTCAATCTCACAACCAAGCCGGGTCAACAGCCGCATCAGGCGTTCTACGGATATATCGCGGAAATGTCCCTTGAGCAGGCGTGACACATCTGGTTGACTAAGCCCCATACGTTTGGCTGCAACGGTTTGTGTCATTTTTTGTTCGTTGATAACTTCCTGAATACGGTTCACCAGTCCAGCTTTAAGCAGATGTGTTTCAGCGTCGGCATAACCAAGGTCTGCAAAAAGGTTTTCGGAACCGCGCACAATGGTGTTTTCAATATCTTGAGTCATGATATTTTTCCTTTTTCAAGTTGAAGCCTGTAATCGGCTTCCGCTGCTTTGAATCTTTGTTCAATCAGTTTCATGTCTTCAGCAGGTGTTTTAATTCCACTTTTCGATTTCTTTTGAAAAGCGTGCAGCACATAGATGGCCGTTGCGAATTTCACCGTATAAACAGCGCGAAACGTATCTCCCATCTCATTAGTCACAATTTCAAGAACACCGGCTCCCCCAAACCCCTGAAGCGGTTTAGCACTGAGGCTTTTGCCACCTATTTGAGCTTGGTGTAGCGCATAGCCCATTTCATCTTTGACCGCATCAGGAAACGCGCGGAAATCCCTGAAACTTGAGCCGACCCACTCCACAGGTTTTATTGTTTTTCTTACATCCTGCATCTTTATAATATGGCGGAACTAACATAAAATGTCAAGGAGAGTTTATCTCCTGCTAAATTTTGAAGCTCATATAAAAACAAAGACTAGCTTCCAAGGGCTGGCCTTTGTGATGATTTCTCACCCTTGATAGCAACCTCGCTCAAGGCCACGTATTTCGTCTTCACCCGATTGTATCCGATTCGTAGTGTCAGCAATCCAGCTCCAGCTCGTCGATAATCCTATCCTCCAAAATTTTTTGCTTGCATCAATAGATATAATAGCTATTATGGCTATAAGAGCTATTTATGGGGTTTTATATGAAAGCTATTGCTGCCAAAGAGGCAAAAAATAATTTTGGAGAAATGCTGGACACCGTTCAGCGGGAACCACTTACCATTGAAAAACATGGGCGAGCTGTTGCCGTGGTTATGTCAGCCCGGGAATACCAACAGATGAAACTTGAAAGGTTGCAGGCGAAACTGGCTGTAGGTGAGGGACAGCTAAACAGGGGGGAAGGGGTGGACGGCGAAGCAGTTTTTGCCGAACTGTTAAGTGAAGCATGAAACGTTACATCCTCTCGCCGGCCGCAAAAACCGATATCACCAACATACGTAAATACACGATCCAGAAATGGGGAAAATCCCAAGCCGACAAGTACACCCTGGAACTTCGCGAACGGATGCGCTGGCTGGCAGACAACCCCATGCTGGGACGGGCAAGAGATGAAGTAAAGGAAGGCTACCGCAGTTTCAAGGAAGGCAGCCACATAATATTTTACCGGGTAGTTGAAAGCACAATAGAGATTATTGGCATTCCGCACCAGAATATGGATATTGAACAGAATCTGGAAGAGGAAATTCTCCTTTTCACAAATATTGCGGATGGTGGGTTTGAAGGGGATTGAAAGCGAAAGTTAGGAACCAAGGATAGAGACTTTTCCACGGGGCCGCTCGCAGCCCCCTATATAGGGCAAGAGCGTGCGGCGCGGTGGGAAAGTCCTGCTTTATTTATTTTCCCTGGCTGGATTCTGCTTCTGTTCCAGTAATGATTTGCAGTAACCGGGAAGATTCCGGTTTATCTGCGCTGCTACTGCCGCGCTCCTGGGTACTGACTGGCAGTGGCTGACAATATAATCCTTTGGAGTATGGCTTCGGCTTTTGCCACGACGGAAGAGATTAACCGCCAATCCGGGAAAGTTGTGCAGAAACAGGTAGCAAAACCACAGGGTAAAAGGAATAAAAAAGACACCCAACACCAGGTCATAAAGAAGCCGGTCGCTTTCGCGGGGAGTCTTAAGAAGAATGTAAAGCGAAATCAGCCATAGAAAAACCGCAGCGACTATTTGCGATTTACGCCTGGGCTTAAGCTGTTTTCCACCGATAGCATCCCATTCGCCCTGGAATTTCTTATAAGCCGTGACGCGCTGGTTAGCGCGAAAAGAATAAATAGCGAGAGCGAATAAAGAGGCGATAACCAGGGGGTTTTGCGGTATCCCCTGTGACCAGTCAAATATCACCGCCCCTAGCGCAATCAGCAGCAGAGCGCATATAGCATTGCTACCTATCAGAAAGATAAAAGGATGGGGTTTCATTGTCTGAAAGTAACATGCAGCGTATTGCCGCCTTTAGCGCCGATTGCGTTCTGAAAATGGCCCCCCACCTTAAACCACAGGGCGGAAACCTGATTGCCATGTTTTTTGCCTCCTGACTTAAGATTGCTGGCAAAAAACATTGGCTGAACCAGATAATCCATCTGCTCGCTAGCACCGGTGCTGAAGGTTTCGGTTCTTCCCATACCTATATTGCTCCCGATATTTTCCCCGCTTCCACCTGATTTACCGTAACCGCTATTTCCGCGCGTATGGCCGGAGGTTTCACTGCTACCCTGGCTCAAACCCTCCGACTGGCTGGTTCCGGTGCTCCTGCCCGTTGTGTTGCGGAGCTGGAGCGCGCGCCCAATCATCTCGGATGCGAAGTGGTTGGTTCGGTTGCAGGCATTTTGGTGAAATATCTGGGTATTGAATTTTCCTACCAGCCCGTCAGCGGCATCGCTTTTATCCCTACCAAAAACCGCGTAGTAACTGGGCAGGGTCTGAGTCAGAAATACCACGCAGGCTCTGGAGCCGCGGCAGGTTGATAAAAACTGGTCGTCCTTCAGATTCGTAAAATACTGCGCCTCATCCGCCCAGAGAAATACGGGGCGTTCATGCTGGGTTTTATCCAGCCCATTGCGTGATTCAACCGCCCGCTGCCACATGAATTTGAAAAGCTGCTGGCCGATAATGCCATCTTCATTCCAGGTCAGGGCTGGCATGTTCATGATGATGATTGCCCCATGAAAGGTCATTTCAGGAACTATGTCCGTATTCCCGCAAAACGACTTTTGCAGGCTCCCATGCCGGAAGCGGTCAAGCCGGGTGGACAGGGAAATCACCATATTGCCCCTGGTTTTTTCAGGAATAGCCGGATATTGCGTGGACCAGTAGTGAAGCAAGGATTGCCTGGCATTCTCCTCTATCGGCACTTTCGGATTTTCTATGACACGGCGCAAGGTCCGGGCGTAATAGCTCTCAGCTACCCAATTATCATCAGCCAGTTGCTCGGGTTTTGTAGAGGCGGAGCTGACAAAGTAAATGATGTCACTGACTGTTACCCTGGCGTAAGCTGAATAAATGGCGGGTATGGTGTAATTGAGGATCTGGCGGATAGCATCGACCCAAAACTGGTCGGATGTTCCTCCATGCCTGCCGGTGGCCTGGTCGGCGGCTTCCAGTACCCGCAACAAACACTCGGTAACGTTGCTGATGCCCTTTGTTCCCTGTCGTGCCAGCTCGTAGTCAATGAAGTTGAATCCCCCGTTTTCATCGAACAGGATTACTGACCTGCGCCGTCCATGCTGGTTAGCGTAATCAAGCCAGAGATTCACTTCCTCGGGCTTGGCGCATAGCACCAGGCCCCCCATGCCGGCACGCAAATAAGCGCCGGCGAGAGTTTTTCCTGAACCGCTGGTTTTACCGGAGCCTATTCCTCCGAAAATATGAACGCCATTACAGGCATCGCGCAGGGTGAAAGAGTCTTTTGCTGAGAGATTCAGTAGTGGAGTATCCAGGCTGCTTGCAAAGGACATGGCCGCTCCTGCTAACGGTCAATGTCATTTCCTGGAGCAATCTCTTCTTTTTCAGCGGGGGCATTACGTTGCGCCTGCTGCACATAGGACTCCCAAGTGTCAATTGCATTGCTGGAACCTGCTTCCGGTGATGAGGTTGTTACAGTACGACCGAACCACCCTTCCTCAACAACTTTTTCCCGTATGTCATTAATTGCCCCGGTTACTCCAGCAACAAACTCTTCCATAAGGCTATCTTTTTTCACTTTTTTTCTCCTTTTTCTGTAGTCTTTCCTGCTTTATCTGCCAATAACTGCTATGGTTATGCTGCTGACAAAGGGCTTGTTCCTGTCACCATGTTCTATAAATTTATCAGAGCTATATTCCTGGATAAACTCGCAGGTATGCAGTTTTAGCGCTTCTACAACAGGACGCAGGTTTTTGCCGGTAATAGTTACTGTTATTCCACTGACAGTGAGGAAAATCTCGCTGTAATCGCTGAGTTTGTAGGTAATATTGGTAATGTAGTTGTAGGGCAGGCTATGCCCCATATCGCTGCTGGGGCAGCGGATATCGAGACGCAGCACCTTATCCTTGGCCGCGAAAGCTTCGTAAGGTTGACGCGCAGGACGGTTAATAACAAGGTCGGGAGCTGCTTTCTCCTGACTTGCCTGAGCCATGCCCTGTTTGCGGAACTCATCGAAGGAATCAATCATGGTTACCTTTCCCTTTCATGTCCGTCACGCTCATGATTTTCAGGGCCGGTATCAAAGCGCCTGACAAATTCCTGCCATTTGTCCTTGGCCATGTCCAGGATTTCTTTTGCTGTTTCTATAGCCCAATCCCGCATTGCCTGACTGACTACAGGCCGTTGCCACCAGGTAAGGCCGTCATTCATGTGAAGTTCACCATTATTTTCCTGCATGGTTTTTGTAACCATTGATGAAAATTCATTCAGGCTGGCAGGTGGAGGATTGTTGTTGCCCTGTATTGCCTCTTTGTATTCATAAATATTGGCTGGCTGTCGTACCGCGCTTGCCGGAGGTGTTGCCTGCGCTTGTGGTTCCGCTTGCTCAGGCAGGGTTGTTTCCTGTCGCTTTTTTGCCAGCTCATTAGCCAGGGGCAGGCTGTCTATGTCAAGGTCGGAAAGGCGCGCCTTAATTTCCTTCGTGCTTGCACCGTCAATCTGACGGGCCAGTTTCTGGATATCGCCCTGCATGTCAACAATCACCAAGCCGCCTCGCCGTCCCTGGGCAAGGGTTAAACCGTGGGTTTCAAGAGCTGCTGCGAAAGCCTTACCACTATCTGCCTGCTTATAAGCTTCAGTAACCCTTCCGGCATAGCTCTGCTTTTCGTCCCGGTATTTGGTGGGGTTGCCCTGCTCGCGTTTATGCACGTTTTCTACCCGCTGGTCACAATATATCCCGTGGGTGCGTTCATACTCCAAGGCCCAACTTTGCAATTCCCGTTTGTCGTAACTAGGTATATTGCGTTTGCCGGTTTCCTGGTCAGTGAGATTAACCACGATATGTAAATGCGCGTGTTGCGTATCATTATGGGCAACCATGAGATATTGGTGCTTATCCAGCCCTAGCTGTTCAAGGGTTGCTTTTGCTTCCGTCTTTTGCTGCTCAGGGTTGGGATTTTCACCATGTGCCCATGACAGAGAATAATGATATACCGCGCCTGCCGTAGCCTGACGGCCTGCTAAGCTACCTTGGTTATCCCGTTTCAATTGTTCAGAATTCATATCAGTGTAGGCCATTACCTTGGCTGCCTCTTTTGGGTCATTAGTAAGTAGGTTGCCCGTTTCCCACCACGCTACCCGTTCTGCGCTAGTAGCATCCTTATCATGCATAAGATAAGAGACTACTCCCTTAAAGCTATGCCCTCGGCGGTTAATCTTGACTATCATCGATAAATCTCATCACCACGGTTTGAACATCGTTTAAAACCTCCCGAAGTTTCTCCCTGTCATGGCCACCATGAATATGTGCCATGCGCGTCAACTGGTTCAGGTTATTTCCAATCCCTAAGAGCTGACGCACTATTGGCCCATTGCCGGTTTTCTGCTGTATGACAACTTTTCCAGATAATGCTGCCTTGCGAAGATATTTGCTGGTGGAGCCTCCTGCCTGATTTGCCCTTTCTCTGATGTGTAAAAGCTCATCATCGGATAAGCGAATACTTATCCGATGGGGACGTTTTTGTGCTTGCTCTTTTTTCGGTCGAGGCATTGAAGCACTTCCTCTTAATGCGAAGTGTTAGGGCTATGGGGGATGCAACGGGGGAAAGCGCAGCACTTCCCCCTTGCCAAGATGGAAATTGGTAGACAAACGCTTTTTTGTCGGACATTTCCACATCTTGCTACTCTTCTTTATGGTTGTCAAAGAAATTAGTAATTCGCGTTTTAGTTAGTGATATGACTGACAGTTTTGGGGATTGTGTGCTGATGATTGGACCGGAAATTTGATGGTAAGGAAAAGCTCATTTTCAAATGCCTTGTTAAACGCAAAATAAAGCCCATAGGAGCGTTTTTTATTCTTGTCTGTAGGGGTTGGTGCTTCAGCTTCTTTTTATAGCGTCAGAATGGCTTTATTTTGATTCCTAGAGAGTTTGCTGGCAGTGAGATTGTTTCTTTCTTGTTAAGCTATAGTTGTTCAATGAAAATTGATGGTGTCACTTTTGAGGTTATCCACAATGGGTATTACAAGACTAATATATTTATATGATTAAAAGAAGAAAAGAATAGGGAGTTATCCACAGGTAAAATATTTTTATTATTCAAATTCTTATAGAAATTTTTTGGTTTTAATTGGGAGCCAAACCTCGGACTTTGAGGTAAAAACTACCTGTGAAGAGTTGAATTGGGAGCCAAACCTCGGACTTTTAACCTGTTTTATCCACATTAAAAAGTGAATTGGGAGCCAAACCTCGGACATGTGGGAGCCAAACCTCGGACTTTGGAGTGAAAATCAGGGTAATTTTTTAAAAAAATCACCCTGTAAAATCGAACTGGGAGCCAAACCTCGGACTTATTGGGAGCCAAACCTCGGACATGTGGGAGCCAAACCTCGGACTTTGGA